>NZ_RZSB01001212.1:0-1019 GCF_004023285.1 Mesorhizobium sp. M2A.F.Ca.ET.067.02.1.1 | reverse complement strand
GCTGGGCCTCCTCTCCCCCGCATTGCGGGGGCGAGGAACTGGCGCCTAGCTGGACACTCCGCTTCGCCGTCAGCTCCCGCATCAGCCGCCTCTCGCGCACTTCGATGGAAAGCTGGGCGCTCGACGGGCAGAACTGGGCGTTGGCCATCTTGGCCTCGCCGCGAATGAAGCGCCGGATCGCGGCCTCGACGTCTTGAAGCTCGGCATCCTGCACGGCGGCCAGATAGCCGCGCAGCTGCATCTCGGCGTCAGCCAGCGCGGACTGCGGGAAGCAGGAAAACATCGCGGCTAGCGCCTTCGCCGCCTGCTGCAATTCGGCTGCAGTCATTGATCTCCTCGATGATTGCGTTGGCGGCATCGACATGGGTTTTGCGCCCACGCCATTTTTGTCCGGGCGCGGCCGGGCAATCCGAAACTGCTTTTCCATTCCTGTTCCGCGAAGCGGAGGAAGAAAACGCCGGGGCGTTTTCTTTTGATGGATCGATGGATTGTGGACTCTGGAAGTCTGGACTCTGGGGCTTATCGCCCGCCTTATCCCCGGCCCTTGCCCGCCGCTTATCCGGGGGCGAAAAAGCCCTTTCCTTTGAAAGGCTTGGGTTGCCGCCCTTCAAGCCGTTCTTGCGCGCCGCGCGCGCCTTGCGGGCGTCGGCGATCATGCGTCGGGAATAGATGCGGCCGTGGCGATCGCGCGAGAAGACGCGGTTGCCTTCCAGTTCGGAAAGCAGCGCGCCAAGCTCCCCCTCCGCACAGCCGGCAAGGCGGGCAAGGGCCGTCTCCTCCAGCCCCTTGCCGGCGATCGCGACATAGCCGATGGGCTCGTGCGCGGCGGCAATGCACAGCATGCGCATCCAAAGGCCCTGCGCCGCGAGCGAGCACAGCCGCAGGTTCGGATCGGACTCCCAGTCCGACCAGAAGAATTTCGACCAGATCGTGCCGCTCATGGGGTGGGCTCGGTGGCGGGGCATTGGCGATTGGCCAATCTCCCCCCTTGTGGGGGAGATGTCCGGCAGGACAGAGGG
>NZ_RZSB01001211.1:0-1023 GCF_004023285.1 Mesorhizobium sp. M2A.F.Ca.ET.067.02.1.1 | reverse complement strand
GTCGGCCGCGGAGCCGTGCACCGGCTCGTAGAGCGCCTTGCGCTTCTTGGTCTTGGCATCCGGCGCGCCGAGCGAGGCCGAAGGCAGCATGCCGATCGAGCCGGTCAGCATGGCGGCGATGTCGGACAGCATGTCGCCGAACAGATTGTCGGTGACAATGACATCGAACTGTTTCGGCCAGCGCACCAGCTGCATGCCGCCGGCGTCGGCCAGCATATGGTCCAGCTTGACGTCGGAATAGCGCGCCTTGTGCGTCTGGGAGACGACTTCGTTCCACAAAACGCCCGACTTCATGACGTTGCGCTTTTCCATCGAGGTGACGTGATTGCGGCGCGTCCGCGCCAACTCGAAGGCGACGCCCGAGATGCGCTCGATCTCGAACGTGTCGTAGACCTGGGTGTCGATGCCGCGCTTCTGGCCGTTGCCGAGATCGATGATCTGCTTGGGCTCGCCGAAATAGACGCCGCCGGTGAGCTCGCGCACGATCAAGATGTCGAGGCCCTCGACCACCTCCTGCTTGAGCGAGGAGGACGCGGCGAGTGCCGGATAGCAGATCGCGGGCCTGAGATTGGCGAACAGCTCCATGTCCTTACGCAGGCGCAAGAGCCCGGCCTCGGGGCGCACCTCGTAAGGCACTGCATCCCATTTCGGTCCCCCGACGGCGCCGAACAGCACGGCGTCCGCCGCCATCGCCTTGGCCATGTCGGCGTCGGAGATTGCCGCGCCATGCGCGTCATAGGCGCAGCCGCCGACCAGGCCCTCGTCGGTGGCGAAGCCGCTGCCGAGCTTGTCGTTCATGGCCTTGATCAGCTTCTTCACCTCGGCCATCGCCTCGGGGCCGATGCCGTCGCCGGCGAGCAGGAAGAGATTTTTCGAAGCCATGGAGAACCGTCCCGGGAGAGAAATTGAACCGGCGCCTTGCTAAACGCCAAGCGGGCTGGGCGCAAGGGGACCTCTCGAAGCTTGGTTTCCTCGCCCCCGCAAAGCGGGGGAGAGGTGTCCGCGAAGCGGACGGAGAGGAGC
>NZ_RZSB01001210.1:0-1027 GCF_004023285.1 Mesorhizobium sp. M2A.F.Ca.ET.067.02.1.1 | reverse complement strand
GTCCTGCACCTGCTTCAGCTCGGTTTCGGAGCCGAAAGCGCGGATGCCGAACAGTTCGGAAGCACGGATGGTGCGCTTGCCGGGAAGGCGGCGGGTCTTGAAGGGACGCGCGTCGCGGCCATCGTTGTTCGAACGTTCGCCGCGCGGCGCGCCGCGATTCGTCGTCTGGATCAGCGCCGCTTCGGTGCCGCGCGCCTCGATCCAGATGTCCTCGGTACGGACGGGCACCGGATCGAACAGGCCCGCCATGGTTTCGAGGAAGTTGGGCACATAGCCGACCTTGTCGACAGCCGCGGTGAGCGACGTGGCCGAGAAGGCGTCGTTGTTGAAAATGTCCATGGTGATCATGGATCTCTCCTTATGGTGATAGCCGCGTCGCTCGACGGGCCGAAGGTTTCGGTAAAGTGCGCCAGCGTTCAGCGCACGATGATGTTGTTGGCGGCCATGCTGGCAATGCAGGCTGCCTTCTCGCCGCCTGCAGTGCTTTCGGTCGGATAGGTGAGATCGTCGTCCTTCACGGTCGACAGACGCTTGGTATAGACGGCACCAGACACCGCGCCGCCGGTGGCGTCCACGGCATCGAACATGATGCCCTCGACTTCGGAGACGACATCGCCGGCGGTGTTCAACGCGCCGTCATGGGCGACGAGATTGCCGCCAGACAGCATGACGAGCTGGCCGACGACAAGGTCCTGGCCGGAAGCGACGGTGCCGGTTTCGCGCGAGATCTGCGGATCGACTTCGAACGCCAGATACGTCCCGGAATGCAGGTTTTCAGTGAAATCAGTCATTGTTTCGATTCCTTCTGATGGCGCGGGTGCTTAGCGGGCAACCACGAGGCCAAGCATCTTGTTGGTCTTGGCTGCGGAGGCTTCCCAGCCGGCGGCCACTTCCTGCGCCGAAGCGGCGCTGCCGGGCTGGCGGGCGCCGGGACCGCGCGGATTGAGGTTGGCATCCCGGACGCGGCTGGCCTGCAGCGTCTTGACGACATCGGACAGGCTGGCGCCGGTCTTGATGAACTCGGAGG
>NZ_RZSB01000120.1:0-11029 GCF_004023285.1 Mesorhizobium sp. M2A.F.Ca.ET.067.02.1.1 | reverse complement strand
GCGCCGTCGACATCCGACTGGCCGATGTCGACACCCTTCTGCAGGATGCCATAGAGCGTATCCAGCGCGCGGCGCGCCTGTTCGGCGGCCGAAGCCGAGCCCTTGATCGCAAGCTGGTTGCCGCGCGAGCGGATATCCACGCCGAGCTTCTGCTCGAGCCGCGCCAGGTTCTCATCGAACTGGCCGTAGAGGGCGCCGGCAAGCTTGTTGTTGTCGAAGGTCAGTACGATGTGCGCCATGTCGGAAGCCCCGGACGCCTGGTTCTGGGGCGGATTCTTCAGTTCGGCAGCGCTCAACCGTCTCTCCTCATCTGCCGAGGCTTGTGGCTAGGCCAACTCGGCGAACAGGCTGTTGGGGCCTGTCTTCGTGATTCGCACATCAATAATGTCACCGATTCCACCGGCCTTGTCGTCAACAATTACCGGGTTCAGCCATGGCGAGCGGCCAAGAATCTGACCGGGGCGGCGACCTGGCTTCTCGATCAGCGTGCTGACGGTGCGGCCGACCACGCTGGCTATGAAATTCTGCTGCTGATCGTTGATCAGCGCCTGCAGGCGCTGCAGCCGTTCGTCCTTCACAGTTTCGGAAAGATGGCCGTCCATCTCGGCGCCCGGCGTGCCAGGACGTGGCGAATATTTGAAGGTGAAGGCCGAGGCGTAGCCCACCTCGCGCACCAGCTTCAGCGTCGCTTCGAAATCCTCGTCCGTCTCGCCGGGGAAGCCGACGATGAAATCGCCCGACATGGCGATGTCGGGACGGGCGGCGCGGATGCGCTCGATAAGCGCCAGATAGTCGCGTGCCGTGTGCCTGCGGTTCATTGCCTTCAAAATCCGGTCGGAGCCCGACTGCACCGGTAAATGCAGATAGGGCATCAAGGCGGGCAGGTCACGATGCGCGGCGATCAATTCGTCGTCCATGTCGCGCGGATGGCTGGTTGTGTAGCGCAGCCGCGCCAGTCCGGGGATTTCCGCAAGCCGGAACAGCAGGCGGCCGAGACCCCATTCCTCGCCATTGTCGCCAACGCCGTGCCAGGCGTTGACGTTCTGGCCAAGCAGCGTCACCTCGCGCACGCCGGCCTCGGCCAGCCGCTCGGCCTCGGCGACGATCTGCGCCACTGGGCGCGAGACCTCCGCGCCGCGGGTATAGGGCACCACGCAGAAGGTGCAGAACTTGTCACAGCCTTCCTGCACCGTGAGGAAAGCGGTGACGCCGCGCTTTGCCAATTCGGCGCGCTTCGGCTGCGGCAGATGCTCGAACTTGTCCTCGATGGCGTATTCGGTCTCGACGACCTTCTCGCCGCCGCGGACCCGCGCCAGCACGTCGGACAGCCGGTGATAGGTCTGCGGGCCGATGACCAGATCCACCGCCGGAGCGCGGCGGATGATTTCCGCACCTTCGGCCTGCGCCACGCAGCCGGCGACACCGATCAGCAATTCACGGCCGGCCTCGGCGCGCTCGGCCTTCATGTCGCGGATGCGGCCAAGCTCGGAATAGACCTTTTCCGCCGCCTTCTCGCGGATATGGCAGGTGTTGAGCAGCACCAGATCGGCGTCCTCGACGGCGTCGGTGGCGACATAGCCGTCGGCGGCCAGCGCATCGGTCATGCGCTGGGAATCGTAGACGTTCATCTGGCAGCCATAGGTCTTGACGAAGACCTTTTTCGCCGTGCGGTCAGTGGCGGCCGAGCGCTCGGCGGCAGCGCCGATGCCATGGCTTTCAATCGTGTTCAGTTCCATCGGGCGGCTTCTAGCGCCTTTCCGTGACAAAAAACAGACGATTCTGCCCTGTGGCCCGTCGTGCGCCTCGACTTCACCGGCTCTTGGCCGGGTCGGCGAGGATACCTTGCATCATCTCGCGCACCTTGGCTTCCATCAGCCTCGCCGTTTCCTTGCGGTTCGAACCCTTGGAGAACGGCACCGGCTGGCCGAAATGCACTTCGGCATCGATCGCGCCTTCGGCAAGCAGGGTTTTGAGATGCGGCATCAGATCCTGGTCGCCGATCCAGGCGGTCATCGGCCGATGGCGGCGACCCATCGGCATGCCGTGCAGGCGCGTATAGGCGATCGCCACGGGCTGGATGAAGACTTGTTCCGCAGCGCCCTCCGAGATTGCCATCGAGGCCGCGCCGAACAAGGTGCTCTTGAACGGCAGCACGAGGTTGCCGTCACCGGTCGAGCCTTCGGCGAACAGCACCATGGCGTCGCCTTTCGCCATCCTCTTGGCGATCTCGCTGGCCTGGTCGCCGGAGGTGCGCTTGCGCTCGCGCTCGATGAAGACGGTGCGCTGCAGCTTGGATAGCATGCCGATGAGCGGCCAGCCTTCCATGTCGGCCCGGGCGATGAACTTCACATCGACGAAGGAGCCGAGCACCATGATATCGGTCCAGGAAATGTGGTTGGCCGCGACCAGCAGAGGGCGGTCTTCGGCCAAGCTGCCCGTCACATGCACCCGCATGCCCAGCGCCCGCAGGATCATGCTGTGCCAGATCTTCAGGATGACAGTTTCGGGCCACAGCCCCGTCTTCATCGACAGGATCTGCAGCGGCACCAGCACCAGGGAACAGACGACCACATAGAAGAGCGCCAGGAAAATCCGCAATTTCTCGATCATTCGCTCCGGCCCTATCGCGCGGATTGGCTAGCGAAGATCGCGGCGCATGACAAGCGCGCCGGTCGGGCCGTGCTCGGTCGAACGGTAATAGTTCGGGCGATGGCCGACCTGGATGAAGCCGAGCCTGCGGTAGAGCCCGATCGCGGGCGCATTGGTCTCGTCGACCTCGAGGAAGAGCGCTTCGGCGCGCTGCGCATGAAGCTCGCGCAGCACCGCGTCCATCAATTGCCAGCCAAGGCCCTGGCGGCGATGGCTGCGGGCGACGGCCACGGTCAGGATCTCGCCCTCGCCGGCTGCGAGCCGGGCGAGCACGAAGCCGACCGGCGGCTTGGAGCCCTGACCTGTTTCCCGCGCCGCATAGCCGAAGACCGTGTCCTGTTCGAGGAGCGCCGCAAACTCGCCATCGGTCCAGGGCCGCACGAAATCCTCGCGGTGCAGCACCGAAACAGCGGCGCTGTCGGCGACCGTCAGCGGTTCCAGCGCATAATCCCTGCGGCGCGGCTGAAAGAACGGAATGCGCATCAGGGTTCGCTTCCCTTGTCCTGCCTTGGCAGAATGAAACCCGCCTGCTGCTTGGCGTCGGCGCCACGCAGATAGAGCGGCTTCGGCTTCTCGCCGGGTCCCTTGGCGGCGGCCAGCCTGGCATAGGTGGCAATATCGGCGGTGGCGGCGACCGGACCGGTGTCGAAGGCACGACCTGCCGCGTGGGCAATCCGCGGCGCGGCGGTTCCGACAAGCACCGCTTCGGCGCTGATGGCCATGGCCACCGCCTCGGCAAGCGTAGCTACGGATGGTCCGTAAGTCTTGGCTAACGCTCTATCATAGAGCGCCGCATGGATTTCCTCGCGCCCGGCGTCGAGCGCTGCAAGCACCGCGCGCCCGGGAAAAGCCTTCGCGCCCTCGGCTGCCAGGGCTTCCAGAGTCGTCACGCCGATCGCCGGGATTTTCAGCGCCAACGCCAGGCCGCGCGCGGTCGATACGCCGACGCGCAGGCCGGTGAAGGAGCCGGGGCCGATCGAGACGGCAACGGCGTCCAGGTCAGGGTAGCCGACGCTGGCAGCTTGCAGGGCGGTCTCGATGACGGCCATCAGATGCTCGGCGTGCCCCTTGCCGAGATCGCGCAGCTCGCGGCCAAGCTCCTTCCCCGCGTCTGCGTCATAAACGCAGGCGGCGCAGAGACTGGCGGCGCAGTCGATGGCAAGCAACTTCATACGGGCAGCTTCATGGGCCGGTTAACGAACGGATCGAAACACAATTCCCTCTGCCCGGCATGGGGCGCCGCCGCAAGGGCCAGGGCGCAGAAATGTTAAGCGGCTTTGCTTCTAGAGCGCTTCACCGTTTCACGGAAACGGCGGGCCGCCCTATCTCTTTGTTTTGACGCAATTCCGGACAGAGGGTAACGGCGAACGCGCCGAACCTAACCGCTCACACTTTTCCCGGAAATTGCTCCAGGCGCGGCGATCACGCCGTCGCGACAATGCGCAGCATATGGTTGTCCCAGACATAGTCCGGCTCGGAACGGATGGCGCCGGCGCCGCCGACGATCTCGCCGGCGCCGGTCGTCGCCATGAAGCCGCTGCCGTCAGGCGCAAGCCCACAGACCTCCACCAGAGACCGGGTCGCAACCACGCGGCCGCTGGCGGCATCGATGACAGCCAGCGAATTGCCCTCCGGCGAGGTGACGGCGATCGTGCCTGTGACGGCATTGGCGGCGACCGAGCCAATGTAATTGCGGAAGCCGGAGAGCACGTCTTGCGGCATCTCCACCAGTTCGAGTTCCTTGCCGCGCGCGGCGCGGCCAACCAGCGCGGGGCGGTCTGTCGCCGGCCCGCGATATTGGCAGCCGAACCAGACGGTGCCCGCCTGGTCGCGGTCCATATGGCGGATCGAAAGCTGATGAAGCGCCGGCGGCAATTCATGCTTTTCGATCAGGTCGCCGGTGATGCGGTCGACCAGCGTATAGGATGGCTTCATCGTCGCGATGTTGAGCTCGGCGCGGCCATAGTCGGGATGGGTTTCGATGCCGCCATTGGCGATAGCCAGCGTTCGGCCATCGCCGAGCAGGAGCAGCTCGTGAGGGCCCATGCCATAGGTCGGGAACTCACCGACGCGACTGAACCCGGCCTTCGCGTCATAGACGCCGACGACACCGGCCGCGTTGTCGAAATCGTTTTCGGTCGCATAGAGCAGCGCGCCGTCGGGCGAGAACACGCCATGGCCGAAGAAATGCCGGCCGGCGATGCTGGCAATGGTCAAAGGCTTGTCGCGGCCGGCATGGTCGAAGACGACCGCGAAAGTGCCGGGCTGCCGGGCAAAAACGACCGAGCGTTTCGACACCGGATCGAAAGCGACGTCGTGGCCGCGGTCCGGCAGATCGATGCTGTGCAGGATCTTGCCGGCCTCGGACAGCACGGCGGCGCCAAAACTGCCGTCGCGCTTGACGAAAGCCGTGGCAAACACCGCGTCCGCCGCCAGCGTGTCGGCCCAGGCGCGCGGCGCCATGGCGGCGGCGAAGCCAGCGCCCGCGGCGCACAGGAAGTCGCGACGGTCGATGAGGGGAGTTCTCACGGCATCAATCCCCATCCAGCGACGAGAAGCCGGCGGTCAGGCCGAACTCGGCGGTCATCCTGGTGCCGATCAAGGTCGACAGGCTCGAGGTGATCAGCGCGAAATGTTCGAGCTTGTCGCGCAGCGCGGGGTCGGCGAGCGCCTTGTCGATCGGGCCGGGGATCGATTTCGCTGTTGTCACGCCGTTGCTGAGCTGGATGTGGATGGACTCGGCCATCCACTGCGCGTCGGCGGGCAGCGCATCGCCTAGCTTGGAAGCCTGGAACAGTTGGTCGATGCCGGAGAGATTTCCGGCCAGCGAAGCCGCCGTGTTCCGCGAGCGCCAGTAGATCGCCTGCTTTGGCTTGTCGGCGTCCGGCTTGGCGCCAAGGAAGCCCTTGAGCCGCACATCGCGCATCATGTCCAGCTCGTTGATGAAGACGCCGACCAGTTCCGTCACCGCTTCGTTGCCGTCGCGGTAGAGCGGGTTCTTCGGGCCGGGATGAGCCCAGAGCGAAGCGAAGCCGTCGGGCTTTTGCCAGGCATCGCGCACCTCGCCGGCCATGGTTTCGACGTTGCCGGCGACCGCCTCGCCATAGGCGCAAAGATAGGGCTCGTCCTTCCCTGCAAGCGTTTCGGCGCCGTCGCCATAAAGCACGTATTCGAGCGCGCCGAGGCCCTGCATGGCGACGCTCTTTTGCGCCAGTTGCACCGGATCGGTGGCCGACGGGTCCTTCGATGCGAGCGTGGCCTGCACTTGTCTCAGGCCGATGCTCTTGCGGTCCGGCCAATAGAGCATACGCTCCAGCCGGTTGTTTTCCTTGATCGGCCCGAAGGCGATGATCTCGGCCACAGACCAGGCCTCGACCGTGCCGGAAAACGCCGAGCGCGCCGCTTCGAGATTGATTTCGGACGGCGCTTCGCAAAGCTGGTGCATCGCCCTGGCCAGGCCCGCCGCATGCTCGTCAAGACTGGCATAGGCGGGGCGGACGAAGCCATCGATCGCGCGCTCGATGACGTCGGAAGCCTTGACCGCGGCTGATGCCGGCAAGGCAGCGGCCAGAAGGAAAGGAAGAACAAGGACCAGGCATTTCGACATCAGAGCGACGCGTTTTAGCATCAGAGGGACTCCAGGAATTTGATCAACGCATCGCGATCGGTCGCGGCCGCCCCGGCAAAGCGGTCGCGGGCGTTCTGCCCCTCGCCGCCATGCCACAGGATCGCCTCGGCAAGCGTGCGGGCGCGGCCGTCATGCAGATAAAAGGCATTGCCATTGACTGTCGCGGTGAGCCCAATACCCCATAGCGGCGGGGTGCGCCACTCGCTCCCCGTGGCTTCTCCAACCCGTTGTCGGTCCGCAAGGCCCTCGCCCATGTCGTGCAGCAGGAAATCGGAATAGGGCCAGATCAGCTGGAAGGCCTGCGCCTTGTTGGGCGTGCCGCGCATGGTCACGAATTTCGGCGTGTGGCAGGAAATGCAGCCCATTTCGTAGAACTGCTTCTTTCCGTCGAGCACTTGCGGTGTGGCGATGTCGCGCCGTGCCGGCACGGCCAGATTCTGCGAATAGATGGTGACGAGGTCCATCACCGGCGGCGGGGCTTCGGCCGTGCCCAGCCGCTGCTGCACGCCGTTCGGCATGGCCAGGCAATCCTTCTCGGCCACCGTGCAGTCACCCCAAGGCTTCGGCATTTCAGGAGTCGAGATGCCGATATCGCCGGCAAAGGCGTCGGCCGCCTGCTGGCGGATCGAGGCGGTCTGCGCCTTCCAGCCGAAGCGGCCCAGGGTCACCGCACCACTCAACTCGTCGCGCACGATGTTCGGCCGGCCCGAAATGCCATCGCCGTCGCGATCGTCCGGATCGGCATGGGCAAGGATATCGGCTGGCGCGATCTGCTCGATCAGGCCGAGCCCGATCGTCGGCGGCGTCAGGCGCGGCGACAGCGTGGTGCGCGGATCGAGCGGGCCATAGCCGGGATTTTCGACGGAATAACGCGGCTTGCGCAGCGCAACGGCGGTGCCGTCGCCGAGCATCACCTTCTCCTCGGAGTACTCGACGCGCACACGGCCTTCGCCCTTGAGGCCCGGAACTGCCAGATCCTGCAATTGCGTGCCATAGACCGGATCGGGAAAGTTCAGCAGCTTGTGGTCGGCGAGCGCCGCTTTTTCCTCTGCGCTGCTGGCGTCGCGCGCGAGCCTGAGGAACATCGACGTCGATCCGGCATCACCTTGCGGCGGGCGGCCGCGGCCATCCTTCAAATGGCAGTTCTGGCAGGCGCGCTCGTTGAACAGCGGGCCAAGACCGTCGGAAGCCTGGGTCGACGACGGCGACGACACCCAGTTCTTGCGGAAAAGCGCATTGCCGAGCTTGAAATTGCCCTCTTCCTCGAAAGTGATGTTGGCGGAGGACTGCGAGAAGGCATCGCGGTTGACGTCCTTGCGCGAGGTGCCGGCGCCGCCCTGCATCAGCTCGAACGGCTCAGGCCTGGTGAAGTCGGTCGTTGGCCTGGTGACGGCCAGGACCCGCGCCTGGTCCTTCGGCGTCAGGTCGGTGCGGCTCGTCGGCAAGGCGGCCGGCTCGCCGGCCAGCGTGGGTGCGGAAAGCACGATCGCCAGCAAAAGCGACGCCCCGCGACCGGTCCGGTATCGCGGGGTCTTCTGAAGCGGCAGGCCGTCGATTGCGGCCCGCCGCGCGCGGCGCGAAAAGTCTACGGGGCGCCGCATTCCCGCATGTCCTTACTCCGCCTCGTTGGCCGAGTCGGCATTGAGCAGGCCGTACTTTTCCTCGCCGATCGAGGCGAGCAGGTCGAGCTGCGTTTCCAGGAAGTCGATATGGCCTTCCTCGTCGGTCAAAAGGTCCTCGAACAGCTTCATCGAGACGAAATCGCCTTCGTCGTGGCAAATCTCGCGCGAGCGCTTGTAGGCGGTGCGCGCGTCATATTCGCCGGCCAGATCGGATTCGAGCACTTCCTTGACGTTCTGGCCGATGCGCAGCGGCGCGACGGACTGCAGGTTCGGGTGGCCTTCGAGGAAGATGATGCGCGCGATCAGCCGGTCGGCGTGATGCATTTCCTCGATCGATTCCGCCCGCTCCTTCTTTGCCAGCTTGGTGTAGCCCCAATCCTCGAGCAGGCGATAATGCACCCAGTATTGGTTGACGGCCCCAAGCTCCAGAAACAGAGCTTCATTAAGCCGCTCGATGATCTGCGGTTCGCCTTTCATGGGTTCTGCTCCCGTATTGGCCGCGCAAGCCTCGCACGCGATCCAGGTGTGAAACGATGTCCACGCCGCCCATCTGTGAGCGGGCGTGGTAGTTCTCGGTGACCCGAATGATCGTTTCCACCACATTTGGGAAACAGCCGCAACAGCGGCCGCGCTTGCGCATCGCGTGGTAGACCTTCGCGGGCACGATCAACTGCCAGGGATCTTCATCCAGCAGGCCGATGATCGTCTGCTCGATCTCCTTCTCGGTGATGATGTTGCAATGGCAGATCAGCATTGACTTGCTCTGGCTGACGGCGCCGGTCCCGCGCCGCTTGGCTGGTATCGAGATCTAAACTTACTTGAACACCTTGTCGGGTGCGTCGAGGCTGTCGGAACCCTCGAAGGCGATCTGGTTCAGCTTGAGCGAGCCGACGGCGCGCTCGATCGACTTGGTCTGGTCGATCAGCGCGTCGATCGCCGCCTGCACGGTGGCGTTGCCTGCGGTGTTGCCCTCGGCAATCTGCTGGTCATAGGCCTCGCTGGCCAACGCGCGCGCCTTGATGGCCTCCATCTTGGCGACGGTGGTGTCGAGCTTGCCCGACAGCTCCTTGTCGATCGCCGGATCGGCGGCCTTCACCATGTCGGACACCGACGGACCCGAAACCACGGAACCGTCGAGCCGCTTGTAGCTGGCATGGTAGGCGTCGCGGATGCCGATCGCGTCATAGAGATGCGAGTTGTAGGTGTTGTCGGAGAAGCAGTCGTGCTCCTCCTCCGGATCGTGCAGCAAAAGGCCAAGCTTCATGCGCTCGCCCGCCAGTTCGCCGTAGGAGAGCGAGCCCATGCCCGTGAAGATGGTGGAGATGCCGGTATTCGCGTCACCGTCCGTGAGGTTCTTGCGCGCGGCGCCGTCTTCCTTCCAGTTGTTGACCATCTCCTGCAGGTCGGACACCAGAAGGTCGCTCGCCGATTTCAGATATTCGGCGCGGCGGTCGCAATTGCCGCCCGTGCAGTTCTTGAGGTCGTAATCCGTATAGGGCCGCTCGCCGGCGCCCGGACCGGTGCCGTGCAGGTCCTGTCCCCAGAGCAGGAATTCGATCGCGTGATAGCCGGTCGCGACATTGGCCTCGACGCCGCCGGCTTCCTGCAGCGTGCCGGACAGGAATTCCGGCGTCAGCTTCGAGGCGTCGACCTTCTTGCCGTTGATCTCGATTTCCTTGTTGGCGATGACATTGGCCGTGTAGAGGGCGTTCTCGTCCGACTCGGTGCCGTAGCTCTTGGCGACATAGTCGATCAGGCCCTCATCCAGCGGCCAGGAATTCACGCGGCCTTCCCAGTCGTCGACGATCTTGTTGCCGAAGCGATAGACCTCGGTCTGCTGGTAAGGGTTGCGCGCCGCCTTCCAGGCTTCGCGCGCGGCGTTCAGCGTGTCGGCGGAGGGGCTGGCGATAAGCGCATCGACGGCCTTGTCCAGCGCCAGCGCGGTGGTCAGCGAATCCTCGTATTTAGCCAGAGCGATGTCGGCATAGGTCTTGATCACCGCTTTGGCGTCGGTCTCGGCTTTCGCCGGCAACACGAAAACCGCCGCCGTCAGCGCAGCCGTGGCGCAGATCGCAGCGAGCCTGCCGCCATTACGTGCCGTCATCATCTTTCTCCAGTTCCATGGAAATTCAGCAAAGGGCGCGTGCGTCCACTCGCGCCGAGGCATGAGCATGCCGGGAAAATTGGTGGCCGCGCCGATGCGCGGTTCGCGATAAAAAGACACCCTCTTGCCTCCAATCGAAAGGGTTCAAGGCCCAAACATCAAAGGGATACGCTTTGCGCGCAGTCCTCCATAAAGCGAGGGAGAGGCCGGGAGTCAACTGGCGCGACGGAAAAAATTCAATTGAAACAACAGTTTAGAATTATTCTAAACTACGAATGTCAACTTTTAAGCCAGCACTGCCGCTGACTCGATTGACAGACAGCCATTCTGGGTGCGACCCGATCCTCGGGTCTTGCGGCGGCGGCAGACAATCGCCACTTGGCGCAAGGGCTTAGATTTGCAAACAAAAAAGGATTGCGATGACGAACGGGGTTGTGATTGTCGGTGCGGGCCATGCCGGCGTGCAGGCCGCCGCCAGCCTGCGCGAAGAGGGCTATGATGGGCCCGTCGTCCTGATCGGCGACGAGCGGGAACTGCCTTATCACAAACCGCCGCTGTCCAAGACCTTTATCAAGGATCCCGAAGCCAAGCCCCAGCCCTTGCGCGGCGAGGCATTTTATACGGGCAACACCATCGACTACCGGCCGGGCATGCGCATCGACAGCATCGATGCCCGCGCGGGCCGGTTGAATCTCGCAGGCGGTGGAACGCTCGGCTTCGACCGGCTGGTGCTTGCGACCGGCTCGCGGCCGCGCCTGCTCAAGCTCGACGGCGCCGGCCTCGCCGGCGTGGTCTCGCTGCGCTCGCTGGCCGATGCGCGCCTGATCCGCGAGCTCAGCGCGCAAAGCGAGGACGTGGTCATTCTCGGCGGCGGCTTCATCGGGCTGGAGATCGCGGCGACGCTGAGGGCCGCCGGCCGCAACGTCACGGTCGTCGAGGCCGTCGACCGGTTGCTCGGCCGCGCCGTGGCGCCGATCATCGCCGCACATGTGCGCCAGCGCCTGGAGGCGATCGGCGTGCGCATCC
>NZ_RZSB01001209.1:0-1030 GCF_004023285.1 Mesorhizobium sp. M2A.F.Ca.ET.067.02.1.1 | reverse complement strand
AGCTCGCCCCGCGCGACCGCCAGCCCTTCGTTGAGGCTGGCGACGAGGCCACGGTTTTCGCGCGAGATGATCGATACGCGGCCGTCGTCCCGGCGGCAGCGTTCGAGGATCTCCAGCGACCTGTCGGTCGATCCGTCGTCGATGGCGATGATTTCGAGCCGGCCGTAGTCCTGCCGCAGGATCGACTGCATGGCGGCGGCCACATAGGGCTCGGCATTGTAGACCGGCAACAGCACGGAAATGAGAGGTGCCGCGGTCATGGTCGGCTCCGGTCCGTCGGCCGCAGATCGAGCGCCGGGGCGGCGCCGAACCGGAGGGCCTCGCTCGCGCCGCGCGGATGAGCGGGCGCGACATAGGGGAAATAGCGCTTGAGGCCGTTGAGCGGCTTCTCGAAGAACACCCAGGAGAGCGAGGCGACGACCAGCGTGGCGGTGCCCGCGACGAGGAACCGCCCCGGCCCCTGTTCCGAGACGTTGACCGGGATCCATGGCTGCGCCCTGACGGCACAGGCCAGAAGGATCGAATGATAGAGGTATACGCCGTAGCTGATGCGGCCGAGCCATAGCAGCGGGGGGAGTTCGGCCACCCTGCCCATTGTGCCGCGCAGGCCGTTCGAGCATGCGTCGACGATTGCCAGCATCGGCACCAGCGGCAGCACCTGCACCAGCGTCCAGCGCGGCCATTCCCAGGCCGAATCCGCCGGCCCGGGATCGGACTGGACCACGAACAGGAACGCCACCGCCAGGGCCGGCCAGCAGAGCCGCATCCATTGCGGCGCATCCGCGCCCCTGGCGCGGCGGACGGCAAGCAGGGCGCCGCAGCCAAGCGCGTCCATCGAGGCCGGCGGCAGCAGGTCGCGGGCCAGCGCCGGGTTGGCGGCGAGCGGCCAGTAGAACCGGTAGGCGAGCGAGAACGCGATGACGCCGATGGCGATCGCCTCGATGCGCCGGCGCGGCGCCAGAAGCACGATCAGCGGCCAGGCGAGGTAGAATTGCTCCTCGATGCTGAGGCTCCAGAAATGGCCTGTCTC
>NZ_RZSB01001208.1:0-1035 GCF_004023285.1 Mesorhizobium sp. M2A.F.Ca.ET.067.02.1.1 | reverse complement strand
GTTGTCGGCCCCAAAGCGCGCGAAGTGCTGCAGCCGCTGACCGAGATCGACCTTTCCAACGAAAGCTTCCCCTGGTTCGGCGTCAAGACCGGCAGCGTGGCTCTCGCCAGCGACGTCCGGCTGGTGCGCGTCAACTATGAGGGCGAGCTCGGCTGGGAGCTCTACCACCCCCTGCCCTACCAGAGGCAGTTGCTCGACGCGATCCTGAGAGAGGGCGAAAAGCACGGCATGCGGCTGGTCGGGCTGCATGCGCTGGAGTCGCTCAGGCTCGAGAAATCCTATCGCGCCATGTATCGCGACATGAACCCGGAGCTCAACGCACTGGAGAGCGGGCTGGAGCGCTTCATCCGCCTCGACAAGGGCGATTTCGTCGGACGCGACGCGGTGCTGAAATACAAGGAGCGCAACGACCAGCGTCGCTCGGTAACGCTCAGGATCGACACCGACGGCGCCAGCACCTTTGCCAATGAGGGGCTCTACAGCGACGGCAAGCTGGTCGGGCGCATCACGTCGGGCGGCTATGGCTACGCGGTCGGACATGACGTGGCGCTGGCGCTGCTGCCCGAGCGTTTTGCCAGGCCCGGCACCAAGCTCGACGTCGCGATCCTGGGCGACTGGAAGGTCGTCGAGGTCATTGCGGACTCGCCTTACGATCCGACCTCGGCCAGGGCGCGGATGTAACAGGCGGGGCCTGCAAAGGCCCGTTGCCGACCTGTCCTTCGGAGGGAAGCCCGTATGCGCATCGAGCGGATCAACGTCTATTCGGCCCAATTGCCGGTCAGAGGCGGCGTCTACCGCATGGCCAGCGCCGATGTGGAGGCGCTGGACTCAACGCTGGTCGAGATCGTCACCGATGAGGGGCTCGCAGGCTGGGGCGAGACCTGCCCGATCGGCCCGGTCTACCAGCCGCATCATGCGCTGGGCGCCCGCGCCGCGATCGCCGAGATCGCGCCTGGACTGATCGGCGCGGAGATCGCCTCGATCCGGCTGCTTGCGAAGCGGATGGACGAGCGGCTGAACGGCCACGGCTATGCC
>NZ_RZSB01001207.1:0-1037 GCF_004023285.1 Mesorhizobium sp. M2A.F.Ca.ET.067.02.1.1 | reverse complement strand
CCGATGGCCTTGCCGCCAAAGGCGACGAAGCCGCTTTCAAGACGCTGCTCGAAAAGAACGCGAAGCGGCTGGTCTGGGCCACGTCCGACCGGCCCTCGGTGACCGGCCTGACTAGCGCCGACAACCAGGTCGACGGTTTCGCTTTGACCGCTATCCGCGCGCCGGGCAGTCCGGCGCCGGCGCAGGTCACCGCGGGCGCCTTCGACGACAAGGGCCGCCGCATCGCCGACGCGACGCTGACCTTCGCGCCGGGCGAAGCCGCCGCCACGGCGACGATGGCGGTTCCCTTCGAGCTGCGCAACGATTTCGCCTCGATCGCGCTCGACGGCGAGCACCAGGCGGGCGCGGTGCGGGTGCTGGACGAAAGCTCGAAACGACGCCGTGTCGGCCTGCTGTCTCAGGCCGAGGCCGACCAGGCGCAGCCGCTTCTGTCGCCGCTCTACTATATCCGCCGCGCCCTGCAGCCCTTCGCGGACCTGGTCGAGCCGTCGAGCGCCGACCTCGCCGACGCCATTCCGCAGCTTCTCGACCAGAAACCGGCGATGATCATCATGGCCGATGTCGGCACCATCCCGGAGCAGGTCAGGCAGCGTCTGGTCGACTGGGTCGACAAGGGTGGCACGCTGGTCCGCTTTGCCGGCCCGCGTCTTGCCGCGGCCGGCAATGACGACGACCTTTTGCCTGTACGGTTGCGCAGCGGCGAGCGCGCGCTCGGCGGCGCGCTGTCCTGGACGACACCGCAGGCGGTCACCGAATTCCCGAAGAACGGTCCCTTCGCCGATCTTTCCCCGCCCTCCGAGGTGACGGTCAGCCGGCAGGTTCTGGCCGAGCCGACGCCCGACATCGTCGAGCGCACCTGGGCCACGCTTGCCGACGGCACGCCGCTGGTGACAGGCATGAAAAAGGACAAGGGCACGCTGGTGCTCTTCCATGTCACGCCCGAGGCGACCTGGTCGAACCTGCCGATCTCCGGCACTTTCGTCGAGATGCTGCGGCGCGTCGTGCAGCTGTCGCGCAACCAGGGCGCGGCGATCGCC
>NZ_RZSB01001206.1:0-1046 GCF_004023285.1 Mesorhizobium sp. M2A.F.Ca.ET.067.02.1.1 | reverse complement strand
GAACAGTTCGGTGCGGTAGGCGATGGTTTCGGGATTGCCGACCGCGGGCGGGTTCGCGGGGTATTTGAGGCTCGGAACCACGATCACGGCAAGGAAGCCGAGCAGCGCCAGCAGCGCCGAGGTGCCGCGCGGGCCGAGCGAGCCCAGCCGGCCATAGGCATAGGCGAAGACCAGCGAGAACAGCCCGCCAAGCGCCGCGCCATAGACCAGCACGCCGGTCGCGAGACCGATGCCTGCCTGCGTGACGCGGCTGACCATCTCGGGCTCCGGCGCCTCGCCGGCGGCCTGCGCCTGCTGTTCCTCGAAGGCGATCGCCTTGTCGACCTGCGGCTCGCCATAGACGCGGGCGAAGGCGAACGCCAGAATCCCCGCCACCAGCCCGACAAGCATGCCGCGCAGCAAAAGTTTTCCGACCATGTCAGAGTCCCTTCAAGCAATTTCCCGGAAAAATTGAGCGTTTTCCGCCCGGAATTGCATTAGGCCAAATCTCAGAACGGCATCAGCGATGCCGAAGCCGCTCCAGAGCAATTCCAGGTAAAGTGTGCAACGGTTTTCCGTCCGGAATTGCGCGTCAGACCAAAACCTAGGACGGTTCAGCCTTCGCTGAACCGCTCCTAATGGCAGGGGAAGCCGAGCAGGTGGCGGCCGTCATGCACGAATTCATGCACCATCGTGCCGCGGATCAGCGAGGTCGCGCCTTCTTCCGCGCCGACGAAATAGATCATCAACATCAGCATCAGGCCGGCGAAGATTGCCCAGGGCAGAAGCTCGCGGACGGGAATCGCAACCGGGCCGTAGGTCGGGGCGAAGGTGGTGTCGGACATTTTGACCTCCTGTGGGATGCTGCGTCCCGTTGATCCAACTGTGCTGCGGGATAAGGCCTGACTTTCGGCTGGTGCCGATCACAGTGGCGCGACCGTGCCGGACTCGCACCGGCTTCCAATCCCGTATAGCGCTAAAACACTTGTCAGCACTTCGTTCGCCTGTCAACGACATGTAATGGCCAACGCGGCTTCGCCTGGCCGAAATTTCACTGGACCACGGAG
>NZ_RZSB01001205.1:0-1048 GCF_004023285.1 Mesorhizobium sp. M2A.F.Ca.ET.067.02.1.1 | reverse complement strand
TCAGCCCGGAATGATTTTCGTCACGCAGATAGGCGAGCGAGAAGCCGGATAGTGCCGCGTAGGCCACCCCGGAGGCTTCCCACTGCGCGGCCCCGCGGGCGGCGACGGCTGCGACCGCGACGAGGATCGCGATCAGCAAAAGCAGCCACAAGGCCGGCACGCCGGCAATCAGCGCGCCGATGAAGATCACAATCAGTGCTTCCGGCAGAAAACCGAGCGCCGCGCCGTTGCCGGCGCGCGCCATGCGCGTCCATTCATAGAAGATCAACGCCGCGATTGCCCCACAGAATAGCCGGAACGGCAATCCGCCGAGCCAGGTGAGCGCAAGCGTCAGCGCCGCCATCACGATTGCCGAGATGACGCGCTGCTGGAGGTTGCTCATGCGTGGCGTCGCCTAAAGCGCGACGTCGCGGGCGGCGAGCCCGCCGAAGCGCCGTTCGCGGCCGGCAAAGTCGCGCAAGGCATCGGCCAGATGTTCGCGGCTGAAATCCGGCCAATAGCAAGGCAGGAAGACAAGCTCGCTATAGGCCGCCTGCCACAGGAGAAAATTCGACAGCCTGAGCTCGCCGCTCGTCCGGATCACAAGTTCAGGATCAGGAATGCCCTGCGTGTCGAGCGAAGCAGCAAAGCTCTCCGCCGTGATCGCGTCGCTCGCCGTGTCGCCGCGCGCGACGGCATCCGCCAGCTTGCGAGCGGTGCGCACGATCTCGTCGCGGCCACCATAGTTGAAGGCGATGATGAGCGTCAGCGCCTCGTTGCAGGCGGTCAGCGATTCGGCCTCCTGCAGCAGGCCCCTGATGTCGGGCTGCAGCCCTTGCTTGTCGCCAATTATCCTCACCCGCACGCCGTTCTGATGCAGTTCGGCAAGGTCGCGGCGGATGAACAGCTTCAACAGACCCATGAGGTCGCTAACTTCGGATTTCGGCCGCGACCAGTTTTCCGAGGAAAAGGCGTAGACAGTCAGGTAGGAGATGCCGAGATCGGGCGCGGCGCGCACTGTCTTGCGCAGGGCCTCTACGCCCGCCCGGTGGCCGGCAAGGCGCGGCAG
>NZ_RZSB01001204.1:0-1050 GCF_004023285.1 Mesorhizobium sp. M2A.F.Ca.ET.067.02.1.1 | reverse complement strand
GCGGCATTCGCCGAGCCTTTCCGCCGTTGTCCTGGCGAAAGGCAGAATGGCGTCTACCAGCGTCTCGGTGTCCGGCCGCGGCTCAAGCGTCTCCGGTGAGAGCGACAGGCGCAAGCCGTAGAATTCGCGATAACCGAGGATGCGGTGCGCCGGCTCGCCTGCGACGCGACGCCTCAGGGCCGATTCGATGGCCGAAAGCGCCGCCGAACCCACCTTTTGCCCTGGGTCGGCAATTGCCTGGGTGCGGGTCGTGCCGGAAAAATGTTCGACGATCAGCCGGGAATCGAGCCCTGGATCGTCAATGCCGGCGGTGGCCAGACGTTCGCGCGCCGCCCTGAGCAGCGGGCCAAGCGCGGCGGGCAGTCGATCAGCCATCGAGGCTCATATCGGCAAGCAGCTTCGACTGATGGTCGGCGATCAGCGCGTCGATGACCTCGTCGAGCTCGCCCATCATCACCCGGTCGAGCTTGTAGAGCGTGAGGTTAATGCGATGGTCGGTGACGCGCCCTTGCGGGAAGTTGTAGGTGCGGATGCGCTCCGACCGGTCGCCGGACCCGACCTGCGATTTGCGTGACTCAGAGCGCTCCTCATCCGCGCGGCTGCGCTCGAGGTCGTAGAGCCGCGCGCGCAGGATCTGCATGGCGCGCGCCCGGTTCTGGTGCTGCGACTTCTCCGCCTGCACCACCATGATGCCGGTTGGCAGGTGGGTGATGCGAACCGCCGAGTCGGTGGTGTTGACGTGCTGACCGCCGGACCCCGAGGCGCGCATCGTATCGATGCGGATATCCTCCGGCCGGACGTCGATATCGACCTCCTCGGCCTCGGGCAGCACGGCGACCGTCGCCGCCGAGGTATGGATGCGCCCGCCGG
This sequence comes from Mesorhizobium sp. M2A.F.Ca.ET.067.02.1.1, assembly GCF_004023285.1. Taxonomy (NCBI): domain Bacteria; kingdom Pseudomonadati; phylum Pseudomonadota; class Alphaproteobacteria; order Hyphomicrobiales; family Phyllobacteriaceae; genus Mesorhizobium; species Mesorhizobium sp. M2A.F.Ca.ET.067.02.1.1. The sequence goes on along the minus strand of NZ_RZSB01001204.1, from coordinate 180 downwards.
CTTCGGTTTCCGGCACGCGCTGGACGCGGTGAACGCCGGATTCGAACTTCAGATGCGCGAACACGCCCTTGCCCGACACCGAGGCGATGATTTCCTTGTAGCCGCCGACCTCGCCGTCGCTGGCCGAAACGACCTCGAAGCGCCAGCCGCGCGAGGCGGCATAGCGCTCATACATGCGGA
>NZ_RZSB01001203.1:0-1052 GCF_004023285.1 Mesorhizobium sp. M2A.F.Ca.ET.067.02.1.1 | reverse complement strand
GTATAGCCGTAGCCGCCGGAGGTGACGAAGCCGATGCGCCGGCCCTTGGACCAGACCGGCTCGAAGCCGCTGGCATCGGCGTCGACAGCGTCGACCTCCAGCGTCACGATCCGCCGCGAGACACCGGCGTCGCGCTCTTTCAGCGCCGCGTCGCGGCCGATGAACTCGGCCTTGTCGAAAGCGATGAAGCGGTCGAGCCCGGTCTGGCCGGGCGTATAGCCTTGCGTGAATTCGCGCGACCAGATGCCGAAACTCTTTTCCAGCCTGAGCGAATTCAGCGCGTAATAGCCGATCTCGGCAAGGCCGAGGTCTTGGCCGGCGGCAAGCAGTGTTTCGCGAAGCGTCGCATGCAAGGTGGCCGGACAGTTGATCTCGAAGCCGAGTTCGCCGGCGATGGACAGCCTGGCAACGCGCGCTCGCACCATGCCGATATCGAACTCGCCGCAAGCCATGAACGGCAGGGTTTTGGCGGAGATGTCCTGATGCGTGGTGCGTTCGAGGATCTTTCGTGCATTCGGTCCAGTGACGAGGAAGCCGGATGTGGCATCGGAAATGTCGGTGACGGAAACGCCTTCGGCGATGTGCGCCTCGAACCAGCGCATATGAAATTCGCGCAAATAGTAGGAGCCCATGATCCAGTATTCGCCGCCGCCCCAGTTGAGCACGGTGAGGTCGCCCTTCAGCCGGCCATTGGGCCCGAGCATCAGCGCAAGCTTGGCGCGGCCAGGCTTCGGCAGCCGGCAAGCGAGCAGCCGGTCGAGCCACGCCTCGGCGCCCGGGCCTGACACGGCATAGCGCGAGAAGGCTGTGGTATCGACGAGGCCGGCGGCGCGGCGCACCTGCAGCACCTCGTCGCCGACGATTTCGAAGGCGTTGGAGCGCTTCAGCGTCGTCTCCTCGCGGAACCCCATCGGCGCGAAATAGGCCGGGATCTCCAGGCCCCAGGACGCCGTCCACTCGGCGCCGGCGGCGCTCATGCCATCATAGGCGCCGGGGCGCTTCAGCGGCCGGCCCGCCGGCAGGCGCTCATTGGGGAAGGTCATGACGCTGTC
>NZ_RZSB01001202.1:0-1054 GCF_004023285.1 Mesorhizobium sp. M2A.F.Ca.ET.067.02.1.1 | reverse complement strand
ATCCACTGGTCGAGCTCGTCGAGCGCGGCCGAGACCGCGCTGCGCGTGTCCTCCGCCCGCCTACGCTGCGCCGCCTCGCGGCGTTCGGCCGCAGCGGCGTCCTCAACAGGAGGTGCCTCTTCCGGCCGCGATGCTTCGTCTATGCTTTTGCCTTCCGCGCGAGCTGGCGCTTGGGTTGGCGGCTGCCCTGGCTTGCGGCGCCGGCCGAGCCAGTCGTTCACCCAATCGGGCGTCTGGTCGACGCGGGTGAAGCTGTCGGGTGCCGTGGCGCCGATCCAGGCCAGCGCCAGAATGTGCTTGCACGGAAATTTCCGCGACGGGCAGGTGCATTTGTAGCCGTGGTCGGAGGTGTCGAACGCGACCCGGTAGGGGTTGGAGCCCGAGCCCTGGCATTCGCCCCAGATCAGCGGCAGCTGTTCATGCGCTTCAAGCCTGGGCCAGTTCGATCGCTTGGTCAGCTTGGCGGCTGCGCCAAGCGAGGCCTGATCGGGGGCCAAAGCCTCGACTGTTTTCAAATCCAGCTGCAAGCCGCGCGCCTCTCACCACCCCGAAGCATGACTTCGCGACGATTGATAGCCGTTTGCGGCCGGCTGGTGTAGCTCCATTCGCCGGAAAATCGAGAGCTTGTCTAACGTTCCGTTGTTCTCCTGAAGGCCCGGTCGCGCGAAGCTCGCATCCAGCATGTCGTCATTCAACAGTTCGATCCGTGAACGCTGTTCATTTTGCTCTTGAACGTCGTTCAAGATGTGCTATGCTGCGATTATGAACAATGTTCATTGGATTGTATCCGGCCTGAAACAGGCCGTCTCCGATCCGGCCTAATGCTGAAACGAAAGGATCATATCGATGCTCGCAGACAACCAAGCCCGCAAGCAGTCGAGTGGCTGGAAGGCCTGGAAGCCGATCATGGACGACAGATTCCATGCGCCAAGACCAAGAAACAAATGGATCGGATTGAACCGCAGTAACGAAGTTTAACCTCTTCCTGATACAACGAGGCTCAGACCGCGCAAGTGTCCGCTCAGTCCAATCGGATTGCCAGCCAGACTTGCCC
>NZ_RZSB01001201.1:0-1057 GCF_004023285.1 Mesorhizobium sp. M2A.F.Ca.ET.067.02.1.1 | reverse complement strand
ACCTTGATGACGAGCAGGATGACGACGAGCAAAATGAGTGCTGCAAACGTCCACAGGATTGCGGCGACATAACCCGGACCCGCCACGCTATCCAGCCACTGCAGCATCGGTGCACCCAATCGCCTCTTGAGGTCAGGCGACACTAGACCGCGGTGGCGGCCCGCCGCAAGTTCACATCACCCATCGTGAACAGTTTGAAACATGAATCATTGATTTTATCGGACATTTGCCGCCGGGGCCTTTTCCGTTACAGGAGAATGTGATTCAACCGGCCGTCCGCGCCCGTCGGACACCGGAATCACGAGCAGGGGGAACATGGCCAAGGAAGCGCGCGGCGATTTCTATCCGGTACCGATCGTCGACCAGAACACGCGTCCGGGCGCCGTCACCAGGCTCATCGTCTTCATCGTCGTGTTGACCGGCGCCGCGATCGTCTTCGGACTTTTCCGCGAGCGGCTCGGCGATCCTTTTCTGCTCGGCATGCTCGGCGTGCTCGCCATGATCGGCGTCGGCTTCCTGTTCGCGACCGCGATCGGCTTCGTGCAGATCGCGCCGCGGTCGACCGGTGACGAACTGTCGAAAGCCTTTGTCGACTCGATGTCGCAGGGCCTGCTGGTGACCGACACCAAGGGCCGCGTCGTTTATGCCAATCGCGCCTATGCCGACATGACGGGCGCCGCCTCGGCGGCCGATCTCAAGACCGTCGAAGGTCTCTTGTCTGATGTTCCCGAGGCCTCTATGACGATCTACAGGCTGGCGTCGGGCCTGCGCGACGGCCAGGCGGGCGACGGCGAGTTCCGGCTGGCGCAGTCGATCAAGCCCGGCGCCGAGCCCGGCGCGCGCTGGTACCGGGCCCGCGCCCGCGCCTTCAGCATGCCCGGGCAAAGGCTGCCGATGCTGGCCTGGCAGCTTGCCGACATCTCGCAGGAACGGGCGGAGCAGGAGCGTTTCTTCCTCGACCTGCAAAAGGCCATCGACCATCTCGACCATGCGCCGGCCGGGTTCTTCTCGGCCGACCAGGAAGGCCGCGTCACCTATATCAACGCCACGCTCGCCG
>NZ_RZSB01001200.1:0-1059 GCF_004023285.1 Mesorhizobium sp. M2A.F.Ca.ET.067.02.1.1 | reverse complement strand
ATGTTGAGGTTCGGGTAGGAGCCGGTGTCCTTCGGGCCTTCGGTCACGGCCGTCGGCGCTGCATTGTTGGTGCTGGTGCTCGTGCAGCCGCCGGCGGGCAGCAGCACGCCGACCAGCGCGGCCAGTACCGCCTTGCGGGAGATCGACCCGAACCTGAGAAAAAAAGTCCCGCCAACATTAATCGTCATATTGTTTTCCTGGCAGCCGGGTTACTGCGAATTGGACCCGGTCGGATGTCCCATGGTAATATGTCAAGAAAACGCTCCGGGAGGAACCCCGCGGACCATGTCCAAACCTGACGATTCGGACAAAGCGGAAAATGGCGGACCTTCGGCCATCGAGCAATATCTGGTGAAGGATCCCGAGCGCTTCGCCTTGAACATGGCGCGCATGATCGAACAGGCCGGCAAGGCGGCGTCCGCCTGGACCGAACCGCGCGAGAAGGGCGAGGTGCGCGATCATGTCGCCGAACCGGTCGTCGACATGGTCAAGACCTTCTCCAAGCTCTCGGAGTACTGGCTTGGCGACCCGCAGCGCGCGCTCGAAGCGCAGACGCGTCTGTTCGCCGGCTATATGACTGTCTGGGCGAACGCCATCCAGAAGGTCAATCCCAATGCCGAGGCGCCACAGGACGCGGTTCAGCCCGAGCGCGGCGACAAGCGCTTCCAGGACCCCGAATGGGGCCGCAACGCCTTCTTCGATTTCCTCAAGCAGGCCTATCTCGTCACCTCGCGCTGGGCGAACGAGCTGGTCGAGCACGCCGAGGGCCTGGACGAGCACACCCGCCATAAGGCGAGCTTCTACGTCAAGCAGGTGTCGAACGCGATCGCGCCGTCGAACTTCATCCTGACCAATCCGGAGCTGTACCGCGAGACCGTGGCCTCGAATGGCGAGAACCTGGTGCGCGGCATGAAGATGCTGGCCGAGGACATCGCCGCCGGCCGCGGCGACCTGAAGCTGCGCCAGGCCGACTACACGCCTTTCGAAATCGGCAAGAACATCGCCACCACGCCCGGCAAGGTCATCGGCCGCAGCGATGTCGCCGAGATCATCCAGTAC
>NZ_RZSB01000011.1:0-37298 GCF_004023285.1 Mesorhizobium sp. M2A.F.Ca.ET.067.02.1.1 | reverse complement strand
CACGAGGGAGAGGCGAAGAGCGGACCTCCCATTTGGTGCGCCATATCGCGCTTATGGGCGCCAGATCACTCACCGCAGCCAAGGCGAAAGCGGCCAGCGGCCCAAAGACGGCCAGGATCACGCCCCCCAAGGCCGGACCAACGCTGCGCACAATGTTGTATCCGACGGACATAAGCGTCACTGCGGCCGGAATGTCGCGTTTGTGAAGGATATCGCCGACCGAAGCGTGCCAAGCCGGATCATTCAAGGCAAAGCCGCAGCCGGCCAGGAAACCTAACCCGAGAATCAGCCAAGGACTGACAAATCCCAGACCCACAGAAATCATCAGCGTCGTCGACGCCGATGCTATCAGGCAGTGTCCCGCAAACATCACCCACCGGCGGCTGAAGTTGTCGGCAATGGCTCCGGCGAAAACTGAGAGGAAGAACACCGGCAATGTGGATGCGGCCTGGACGAGTGCCACCATGAGGTCGGACGCTGAAATCGTTGCCATAAGCCAACTGATGGCGACCGTTTGCACTAGCCAACCGAGGCTGGAAATCTGGGTGGCCGCCCAAATTGAGCGAAACACCTTGTTTCGAAATGGGGCGAGCGTCTTTGAAACGGGCGGTTGAGGATTTTCGCTCTGCATGAGGTATTGCTGGCCTTCGATGAGCGCTGCGATTTGAGCAAGCGGGTCGATACTTAGACATCGCGGAGCACCGCACGGAACCCAGCTCTATGGAGCTTGCCGGCGACTATTTACGTATTGAGCCATTCTCATAGTCTCATTCATGAGCAGTCCTGTGCGCAAGCATTGCTTTGCTAAATTCCCACCACAAGCGCGCCGCCGCTGAGACCCGCACCCGCTGCCGCCAAGAGGACTTTCTCGCCAGGCCGAAACGGCTGCGCCCGATGGGCCAGCGACAATGAGAGCGGGATCGTCGCGGCGGAAGAGTTGCCATATTCGGCGATCGTCTTGACGATCGAGTGATCAGCGATGCCGAGGTTCCTGCCGACCGCGTCGAAAATGCGCGCATTGGCCTGATGCGGCACGAAACGATCGAGGTCTTGCGGCCTCAGTCGGGCAGCAGTGAGCGCATCTCTCGAGCAGGCGGTCATCATCTCCACGGCCTTGCTGAATACTTCACGGCCGTCAGTGATCGTCATCCGTGTCTGCGCGAGGTCGAGGTCGGCATGGAACGGAGTGTTGCTTCCCCCGGCGGGAATCTGGATTAGCCCGTAGCGCGAGCCGTCGGAATCCACCGAAGCGCCGAGAATGCCTCGATCCGGGTCATCGCAAGGACTGATCACCATGGCGCCGGCGGCATCGGCAAACAGCACGGCGCTGGCGCGCTCGGCCAAATTGATGCGGTGGCTGAGGATGTTGGCGGCGATGACAAGGCTCGCTTTGCCGTGCAGGCGGGTGAACCCGTCGGCGAACATCAGCGCATAGATGAAGCCGGCGCAGGCGCCGGTCAGGTCGATCGCTCCGGCGCGGCCTAGCCCCAGCCGATGTGCGACCAGCGGCGCGCTTGGCGGCAGAAGGTGATCGGGCGTCGACGTGGCGAGCAAGAGTAGACCGACGTCGCCGCGGTCGATACCGGCATTGGTCAGCGCCATGTCGCCGGCAGAGGCGGCAAGGCCCGACAGCGTGTCTTCGTCTGTTGCCCAGAAGCGCGAGCGAATTCCGGTGCGCCGCTCGATCCAGCCGGGCTCAAGCCCGAGCCGGTCTTCGATTTCCGGGTTCTCGACCTTGCGCGCCGGCGCATGATGGCCGAAGCCGAGAACGCGCGACGATAGGTTCATGGCCGCGAGCCGAAGCGTTCGCCGGCCTCCTCTATCGCGTCATAGAGCCCGCCCAATTCGTCGCTGGTGATGCAATAGGGCGGTAGAAGATAGAGGACATTGCCGAGCGGGCGCACAAGTAGCCCCCGCTCAAGGAAAAAAGCGCGCAGTTTTGGCCCGATCTCGGCCAGATAACCGGCTGAGCCGGTGCGTAGGTCGAGTGCCGCGATGGTGCCGGTTGTCCGGCAGTCGGTGAAATATGGATTGACCCGGAAGCGTTGCAGCCCGGCGGCCTGCCTCGCGCTCAAGACCGCGATCCGCTCGGCCACCGGCTCGTCACGCCAGATCTCGACATTGGCAAGTGCTGCCGCGCAGGCGATCGGATTGGCGGTGTAGGAGCTCGAATGGAAAAACGTCTTCTTGCGATCCTCCGAAAAGTGAGCGTGGAAGATGGCATCGGTGGCGATCGTGGCGGCCAGCGGGATGGTACCACCGGTCAGACCTTTCGAGGTGCACAAGATGTCGGGCGAGACGGACGCCTGTTCGCAGGCAAACATGGTTCCGGTGCGCCCCCAGCCGGTCATCACTTCATCGGCGATCAGCAGCGTGCCGGAGGCTTCGGCGATCCTCTTCAATTCGGCAAGAACCCAGGCCGGATACATCAGCATGCCGCCGGCGCCAAGCACCAGCGGCTCGACGATCAGCGCGGCTGCGCGCCGGTCGCGGCTAACGGCCTCGAACCGATCCAGCGTTTCCTGCTCGCGCCCGGCGGCCGGGAAGGGGATGGCGTCGACCTCGAACAGCAAAGGATCATAGGCGGCGTTGAAGACGCCGCGGGCGCCGACGCTCATCGCCCCGATCGTGTCGCCATGATAGCTGTGCTCCATGACGGCGATGCGCGAACGCGGCGCGCCGATGTTGCGGAAATAGCCGAGCGCCATCTTCAGCGCGACTTCGACTGAGGTGGAGCCACTGTCGGAATAGAACACCCGGTCGAGGCCGGCGGGTGCGATGCCGATAAGCGCCTCGGCCAGCCGTTCGGCCGGCTCGTGGGTGAAGCCCGCGAAGATGATCTGGTCGAGGCTCGACGCGGTCGTCTCGATGGCCTTCATGATGCGGGGGTGGCGATGGCCATGGGTGACGACCCACCAGGAAGAAATCGCATCGAGGATGCGGAAGCCGTCGGCCTTGTGGAGATAGGCGCCTTCAGTCAGCACGATTTCAGGGACCGAGGGCTCTAGCGCGTGCTGCGTGAACGGATGCCAGACTCGAGACTCCGCCATCAGTCGCCTCCGGCAATCATGGCCAGGTCGAAGCCGGAAATCATTGCATCTCTCAACGTTTCACCCGTCAGCGGACCGAGGTGCGGCAGCCTGCCCAGCTGCGGCACGCCGCCGAATTCCACGATTGTCCTTTGTGTATCGGCCACCTCTTCGCCAATGAAGGCAATGCCGATGAGCGGGATGGAGCGGGCTCTCAGGGCCTCGATCGACAACAGCGTATGATTGATGGTGCCAAGCGCGGTGCGGGCGCACAGTATGACCGGCAGCCGCCATTGTTCGAATATGTCAATGAACCTTGTCTGTCGATTGAGCGGCACCATCAGCCCGCCGGCGCCTTCGATGACGAGCGGTGTCGGCAGGACCGGAAATGAAAGATCGTCGGCCTCGATCGCGACGCCGTCGATTTCGGCTGATCGATGCGGCGACAGCGGCATCGTCAGTCGATAGACTTCGGGCAGCACGCGTCCGTCGGGCAAGCCGGAAAGCCGGGCGACGACCTCGCTGTCGGTCTCCTCGTTGAGGCCCGATTGCACCGGCTTCCAGTAGAAGCCGTCGAGCAGCCCGGCAAGTCCGGCCGAAAACACTGTCTTGCCAATTCCAGTGTCTGTTCCGGTGACGACGATGCGTTTGGTCATGCTGTGGCCAACACTCCGACGAGAGCCTCGACCATGGCGGAAATGTCGGCTTCGTCGACGTTGAGAGTCAGCGAAATGCGCAGGCGCGACGTACCCTCAGGCACTGTCGGCGGGCGAATGCCGCGTATGTCGAAGCCGCGTGCCTGCAGTCCTGCCGCCACCGCCATGGTGCGGCTGTTATCGCCGATCACAAGCGGCTGGATCTGCGAACCGCTGGGCATCACGCCGCAGCGTTCGGCCAATTGCCGGCTCGCGAAAGCGACACGCTCGTGCAACTGAGCACGACGCATAGGCTCGTCAGACAGAATAGTCAGCGCCTCACGTGCCGCGACTGCCATCAGCGGCGATGGTGCGGTCGCATAGATGAATGGCCGGCACCGGTTGATAAGATAGTCGCACAGTGTTCGCGGTCCGGTAACGAGCGCGCCGGATGCGCCAAGCGCCTTGCCGCATGTGTGGAGCGTGACGATGTTGTCGCGGCCTTCATACGCGGCGGCCAGTCCCCGGCCGTCCGGTCCCCAGACGCCGGTGGCATGCGCTTCATCGACGACGATGAATGCCTGGTACCGATCAGCCAGCGCGACCAGGCTCTCCATCGGCGCACGGTCGCCATCCATGCTGTAAAGGCTTTCGAAGGCGATCCACACCCGCCCCATGCCGCCTTCGGCGCGCCAGCGGGTGATTGCGTCCTCGACAGCGTCGACGTCGTTGTGCGCGGCCAGCTTGAACTCAGCGCGCCCGGCCTGGGCACCCTCATGCATGCTGGCATGAGCGAGCTCGTCGAGGACCAGCAGGTCGCCTTTCTGCGGCAGGGCCGTCAGCAGAGCGAAGTTGGCGATATAGCCGCTGCCGAAGAACAGTGCACGCTCGGCTCCGAAAAATGCCGCTGCGTCCGCCTCCAGTTGCTCATGTTCCGGTGCATTGCCGCGCAACAGCCGCGATCCGGTGGCGCCCACTGGCGTGCCCCGCGCAATCGCCGTCGAAACCGCATCGCCCAGTCTTTTGGAGGCGGCAAGTCCGATATAGTCGTTCGACGAGAAGTCGAGCCCGGCGCGCGGTGCGAGCGTCCGCAACCGGTCCTTGCGCCCCAGTCCCCGCAAGGTTGCGTCATAGCGGGCAAGAATTGCCTCCTTCATTGCGTGGCGAGTTCCATAGGCTCAATGCCGAGGCGCCGGAACAGAAGGGTATCCTTGTCCTCGCCGGGATTTCCCGCCGTCAGCAGCGTGTCGCCGACAAAGATCGAATTGGCCCCGGCAAAGAAGCACAGCGCCTGCGTTTCGTCGCTCATCGCCGTCCTGCCGGCGGACAGCCTTACATAGGATTTCGGCATCATCACCCGCGCGAGCGCAACGATGCGGACGAAATCGATCGGATCGATGGCGTCGGCCGCGGCAAGCGGCGTGCCTTCGATGGGAATAAGCATGTTGATCGGCACGCTTTCCGGCGGCTCGGGCAGGTTCGCGAGCGTGACCAGCATGTCGATGCGATCGGTCTTTTCTTCTCCCATCCCGACAATGCCGCCGCAGCAGACTTTCATCCCAACCGCGCGCACGTGCCCAAGCGTTTCCAGCCGGTCGGCAAAAGTCCTGGTTGAAATAACCTCGCCATAGTAGCGCTCAGAGGTATCGATGTTGTGGTTATAGTAGTCGAGACCGGCCTGCTTCAGGCGAGCAGCTTGCTCAAGATCGAGCATGCCGAGCGTCATGCAGGTCTCCATGCCGAGGGCCTTGACGCCCTCAATCATGGCGACCACAACCTCCATGTCGCGCTCCTTGGGACTTCGCCACGCCGCGCCCATGCAATAGCGCGTTGCGCCGCCATCACGCGCCATGGCCGCTTCGTCGATGACATGCTTGACGTCCACCAGCTTCGACGCCTTCACACCGGTTTCGTAATGCGCAGACTGGCTGCAATAGCCGCAATCTTCGGGGCACCCGCCGGTCTTGATGCTAAGGAGCCGCGACAGCTGCACTCGGTTTCGATCGAAGTTCTGGCGGTGGATCGTCTGAGCTAGGAACAGCAGATCGTTGAATGGCATGCCGTAGATGGCCTCGGCCTCTTTGCGGTTCCATCGCGGAGGCGTTCCATCGACCGATTGCATGGTCTGGTTCACGTCGAACTCCGAGTTCATTCCAATCGTCATCGTCAAACCTTTGTTTGCTAGTCCGGTACGCCTTCTTGGCTTTGGGGCGCACTCGCTAAAGGCGAGCTGCGGCACGTCTTTCCAGCACCTCCTACGCCTGCCGAGCTGATGTTGCTCCTCACGCCGTAATCCTCAGTTCAAGTGCTTGCAGATGTTCTGGTGGTCCGGCATGTCCAGGCCGATGTCGAGGATCGGGGCGCTGTGCGTCAGCCAACCCATGGAGATGAGATCGACACCGGTCGCCGCAATCGCCGCCGCCGTTTTCGGCATCACCCGACCGGACGCCTCGGTGATCGTACGGCCATCCACTATAGAAACCGCGCGGGCAAGATCCTCGACCGACATATTGTCGAGCAGCACCGCGTCAACACCAATCGCGAGCGCTGCATCGAGCTGCTTCAGCGTGTCGACCTCGACCTCGACCTTCACCATATGCCCTGCTGCGGCGCGCGCCCGCTCTATTGCTGTGCGGATATCGCCGGCGATCGCGATGTGGTTGTCCTTTATGAGCACGCCGTCATCGAGGCCGAACCGGTGATTGGCACCGCCGCCGACGCGCACGGCGTATTTCTCCAATGCCCGCAGCCCGGGCGTCGTCTTTCGCGTCGATACAATCCTCGCCTTGTGACCGCGCACGGCCTCAACCATGGCCGCTGTGGCAGTGGCAATGCCGCTCAGCCGGCATAAGAAATTGAGGGCCGTGCGTTCGGCCGTGAGCAGGCCTCGTGCGGGTCCGGACAATCTTGCAATGGTTTCCCCGGCCCCAACCTCGCTGCCATCAGGGCGCCAGATCTGGATGTTGATCGCCGGTTCCACGAGAAGGAAGGCATACGAGACCAGATCGAGCCCGGCAACGACGCCCGCCTGCCTCGCTTTGAGCACCAACGTGGCAGTGCAATCATACGGGATAACCGCATCGGTGGTCAGGTCGCCGGATCTGCCCAGGTCTTCGAGGAGCGCAACGCGCACAATCGGTTCGATCAGGGTCGCGGGGAGGGGGGAGAATGAAGTCATATCAAGTGCTCCGTATGGTAGCCCGGCAATCGAGTGCGGCCGCGGCCCGCATTGCGCTGTGCAGTGTCAGCCGTGATGGGCGCACGTTGGCATCGTGGAGCGGGAAATCGGACCGACAGTGCGCGCCTCGACTCTCTTCCCGCCTCAGGGCCGCCGCGGCGATCATCAGTGAGACCAAAGCCGGACCAGAGGCAGCGACACTATTGGCTGCGATCGGCAGCAGGGTCGCCACCGCTTCGCGCATTGCCTCGCCGTCGCGGATGATACCCAGGGCGGCGGAGACAATCGGGCGGACCACGGAAGCGTCTGGTCGTGGAGGGACGAATGTGGAGCATCTGCGCGGTCGCCGGGTATACGACGTGCCGGCAACGCTTTCGGCAACCCAGCTCGCGGTGACCGCCGCTTCGGTGAGCGAGTTGCTGGCCAGGCGGTTGGCGCCGTGCAGGCCGGTACAGGCCACCTCACCGCAGGCCCACAATCCCTCGATGGAGCTGCGGCCGGCGCTGTCTACGGCGACGCCGCCCATGTGATAATGTGCCGCCGGGCGCACCGGGATCAGGTCGGTCGCGGGGTCGATTCCTGCGCTCCGGCACAATTCGGCGATGCCTGGAAAACGCTTGCCAAATCTCGGGCCGAGACTTTGCCGTGCGTCCAGGAATACGCGGCGTCCAACGGCAAGCTGGTGCCAAATGGCGCGCGCTACGACGTCGCGAGGCGCAAGTTCACCGCCAGGTGTGTCGGCGAGGAAGCGCTCTCCTCGCTCATCGATGAGCACCGCGCCTTCGCCACGCACGGCTTCGCTCACCAGCGGCATCGGCCGGCGCGGACCGTCGAGCGCAGTTGGATGGAACTGTATGAATTCCAAGTCGGCGAGTTCCGCCCCCGCCCATGCGGCGAGCGCCAGCCCGTGACCCCATGAGCCAGCGGGGTTTGTCGTGTCGCAAAACAGCCCGCCGACGCCGCCGGTCGCCAGCACCGCGCGACGCGTGGGCAGAGCGAGCGCGCCGGCTCGTCCTGCTGCGACCACGGCGATGACCGACCCGTCCTGCACGACCAGCCGGCGGACCTCCACATTTTCGATAATGGTGATCGAGGCTGTACGCCGAACCGCGGCGACGAGCGCGCGCACCAACTCGCGACCGGTGGCGTCGCCGGCTGCATGCACAATTCGCCGTCGCGAGTGTGCCGCCTCGAGCCCAAGTCGCAACGCGCGGTCAGGGTGCTGGTCGAAGTCGACGCCGAACCTTTGGATCGTCCTAATCGCTTCGGGTGCAGCTCGTACCACTCGCCGCACCGTGGCCTCATCGCAGAGTCCGTCGCCGGCAGCTATCGTGTCGCAAAGGTGAAAATCTGGGCCGTCGTCGCCCCCGAGACTTGCCGCAAGACCGCCCTGGGCAAGTTCACTGCAGGCTCCGGTTCCAAGCGGCGCGTTGGTCAAAAGCACGACCGGTTCCGGCGCCAGATGAAGCGCCGTCATCAGGCCGGCAATGCCGCCGCCGATGACGACCGGCGCCCCGGCGATGTCGCGAACCTCCAGACTCATAGGGAAAGCATGCGCTCGACCGCGCGGCGGGCGGGGCCGGCAATTTCGGGATCAATCCGGACCTCATGCCGGTTCTGCTCGAGTGCGGCGCGAATGTTGGCCAGGTTGATGCGCTTCATGTGCGGGCACAGATTGCATGGGCGAACGAACTCGACGTCGGGATGCGCGACCGCGACGTTGTCGCTCATCGAACATTCGGTCAGAAGGACGACACGCGTCGGTTTCTCACGCTCGACATAATCCGACATCGCCGCGGTCGAGCCGGAGAACTCCGCCTCCGCGACAACGTCTGGTGGGCATTCTGGATGGGCCAGCACGATGACGCCTGGATGGGCATCGCGCAGTTCCCGGATGTCTGCTGCGGTGAAGCGCTCATGCACCTCGCAATGGCCTTTCCAGGCGATGATCTCGACGTCTGTATCGGCTGCCACGTTCCTCGCCAGATATTCGTCCGGGAGCATCAGCACACGCGCCACGCCAAGCGATTCCACCACCGCCTTGGCGTTGCCGGACGTGCAGCAGATGTCGGACTCCGCTTTTACGGCGGCGGAAGTGTTGACGTAAGTAACAACGGGGACCCCCGGATACCGCAGCCGCATTAGCCGCACGTCGTTTGCCGTGATCGATTCGGCCAGCGAGCAGCCGGCGCGGAGATCCGGGATGAGCACGGTCTTGTTCGGATTGAGCAGTTTTGCCGTCTCGGCCATGAAATGAACGCCGGCAACCACGATGATGTCGGCGTCGACCGTCACCGCCTTGTGGGCCAACGCCAGGCTGTCGCCGACGATGTCTGCCACGCAATGAAAAATTTCGGGCGTCTGGTAATTGTGCGCCAGCACCACCGCATTGCGCTCACGCTTCAGCGCTAAGATGGCTTCAATATCGCCGGCGAACGCGAGCCATTCAACGGGTGGGATCACCCGCCGGACACGCTCATACAGGGACGCAGCCATAGGTAACGCCCCAGTCATTGGCGCCTCGATTATATTCGGTTTGACAATAAGGGAATATATCTACCTTGACTATAAGTATGTCAAGCCCGCGCCAGCGGTAATTTTGTCCCGGCGATAGCCCTGTCGTCGAGGACGGCATGCCGGAAGCGATAAAGCTTCGCCGGTCGGCCGCCCGTGTCGAGGGAGGTCTCCCCGGTCTCCTCAACAAGTTCCTGCTGCTCGACCAATCTCCGGAAGTTCGGCTTGTTGATCAGCCTGCCAGCCAAAGCTTCCACGGTTCGCTGCAGTTGCAGCAGCGTGAAGGAAGGCCGCATAAGCTCGAACACGACCGGCCGGTATTTGATCTTCGAACGCAGCCGCGCGATCCCGGTTGCCAGAATACGACGGTGGTCAGCGACCATTGGTTTGCCAGCCGCGGCCGCAATCGCGTCCCTGCCGCCACCGGCCTCCTCAATCAGACCAGCTTCATAGAGCAACTCGTAGCGTTGGAGCGTGAGTTCCTCGTTCCAATGGCGGTCGTCGAAGCCGAAGGCTATCGCAGCGCGCTGCCGGCGCTCGCGTTGAGTGGTCGGCTCGCTGGCGCCGCCGGCCCACTCAATCAGGCGGGGCCGCAATCTATCGAGCAGCACAGGCGGCGTGCCGAAGCGGTGGTCCTCCCAGGGAAAATATTCGTACCAACTTTGCCAGCCGCACGCGGCCGAGTTCGTTGCCTGTTCCTTCCTGGTCAATGCGAGATAGCTGATTGAGATGACGCGCTGGTGGCGCTCAGTGCCGATGCGATCGCGATCGGCGAAGGTGTAGAGTTGCTCGATGTATCCAAGTGCATGGCCGGTCTGCTGCTCCACCCACCCCCTCAAACCCGACTGCAGTGATCGATGCTCAAGGGCAAAAGGTCCAGAAGGGAGGGTGTCCGCATGACCGACTGTGAGGACACAGGGCTCACTGTCGTTTACGGCGACCACGACGGCAGTCAGGTCCACTTTGGCTTCGTCAGCTTTGACGGCGGCTTTGCCTTTCTTGGTTCTTCTTGTCTGAGGATCCATGTTTGCGAAAGCGGGTTGGCCCAACGGAGCGCCTTAATCGATTGAATGTAACCTTGGAAGCCAGCACGTCAACACCAGAGTACTCAAGCGCTGTTTTTAGCTCTTCGCAGTCGCACAAAAATATGCCAAACGCGACACCCGCTGTTGGTAACGTAAGGGAAGGGGCCTCGGTTGAGCGCGGCTGGTGAGATAAAAGGGATGACTCCTCCAGATATTCGATCGCGAAAAGGCCAGACGCCACTTGTATGCTTGACGGCCTACACCACGCCGGTCGCGAGGCTGCTCGATCGCCACTGCGACATCGTTCTTGTCGGCGACAGCGTCGGCATGGTGCTGCACGGCCTGTCGTCGACGCTGGGGGTCACGCTCGACATGATGATCATGCACGGACAGGCCGTTCGCCGCGGCCTTGAACACGCGCTGATGGTCGTCGACCTGCCCTTCGGTTCCTACGAGGAAAGCCCAGAGCACGCTTTCGGCAACGCTGCGCGCGTGATGGGTGAGACCGGTTGTTCAGCGGTAAAGATCGAGGGCGGCGAGACCATCTCGGAAACCATCCGCTTCCTTACCGCGCGCGGCGTACCTGTCATGGCCCATGTGGGCCTGACGCCGCAGGCGGTAAACACGTTTGGAGGCTATCGTGTGCAGGGCCGGGGAGCCGATGCAGAGCGGATCAGGCGCGACGCCAGGGCGGTAACCGAAGCGGGCGCCTTCTCCTTGGTGCTGGAAAAGATACCGGAGCAGCTTGCACGGCAGATAACCGCCGATATCGACATACCCACAATCGGCATCGGTGCCTCGCCAGCTTGCGACGGCCAGATTCTGGTGAGCCACGATATGCTCGGGCTCTTCACCTCATTTCGGCCGAAGTTCGTCAAACGCTATGCCGAGCTCGGTGAGCAGGCTGAGGCGGCAATCGCCGCTTACGCCACCGATGTGCGGAACCGGCACTTTCCGGCGGTCGAACATCTCTATGTCAACGCCTTGAAGGCCGGTGACTTCACATGAGCGTGCCGATCGCTCGAACCGTGAGCGAGCTGCGCGGCGTCGTTGCGCAATGGCGTCGCTCGGGTGCCACGATCGGTATTGTGCCGACCATGGGAGCCTTGCACGACGGGCATCTGAGCCTCGTGCGGAAGGCGCTCGAAAGGGCCGAGCGGGTGATCGTGACGCTGTTCGTAAACCCCAAGCAGTTCAACAGCCCCGCCGACCTGATTGCCTACCCTCGGACGGAAAGCGACGATGCTGCCAAGCTCGCTCTGCTGGGCACGCATCTGCTCTATGTGCCGGACACAGAGGAAATGTACCAGGTGGGCTTCGCCACGGCCGTTTCAGTGTCCGGCATCAGCGAATGCCTTTGCGGCGCATTCCGGCCCGGCCATTTCAATGGCGTGGCGACGGTCGTGGCCAAGCTCTTCCTGCAGGCCGGCGCTGACTTCGCCTTTTTTGGCGAAAAGGATTTTCAGCAACTTCAGCTTGTCAGGCGCTTGGTCCGGGATCTCGACATTCCGATCACTATTGTGCCCTGTCCGACAGTCCGCGAAGCCGATGGTCTTGCGCTATCGTCGCGTAACGTGCGGCTCTCCCCAGCCCAACGCGCCATTGCCCCAAAACTAGCATCGGTCCTGCTCGATACGGCCGAGCGGCTTGCACGCGGCTCCCCCATCCTGCCTACGCTTGATGAAGCGCGTGCAGCAATTCTGGCTGCCGGCTATCGCGAGCTCGAATACCTGGAGCTGCGCGGAGAAACAGACCTGCAATCGTTAGCAAGCCTTGACCGACCGGCACGCTTGCTTGCTGCGGCTTGGCTTGGCGACACGCGGCTCATCGATAACGTCGCAATATCACCCATCGGTAGTTGGTCAGGTGGGCGGAGCTCTCTCCAATCGGAAGCAGCACAGCAATTGCGGTGATGACGGCGGCGCGTCGTATGCCCTGCAGGGACAGGCCATCATTTAGAACCACGTCTCCGTCGGCTTCCAGCAACCTCCGCGAGGTACGCTAAGCGCAGATGCATCGCGTATTTGAAACCTTGGTCGAGCAACTCTCTGCAAGCGTCGATGCCGTCGATCTCCATGAGGCAATGGCGTCCGCCGCAGCCGGGTTCGACTTTCCGCTCTTCGCTTATTTCACCTACCCATCCGCTTCCGGCGACAGGCCGCGATTGATCTCGAATTATCCATCATCATGGACATCACATTACCTGCAACAGCGCTACCACAGCGTGGATCCCGTGATCCTGCGGGGACTGCGGGGCTGGGATACCTTCGACTGGGGTGTGGACCGCGATCACCGTTATTTGCCGACCTCTCAGCAGGAAGTCCTGGAAAAAGCAGCTGAGTTCGGCATTCGCGGCGGACTGACCATGTCGATGCATGATCATCGCGGCCGGTTCGCCGCACTGACCTTCGCCTCCAACGAGGCGCATCCGCCATTTCTGAGGTCGCTGACGCGCTACGAAAAAGCAATGCAACTGGTTGCG
This sequence comes from Mesorhizobium sp. M2A.F.Ca.ET.067.02.1.1, assembly GCF_004023285.1. Taxonomy (NCBI): domain Bacteria; kingdom Pseudomonadati; phylum Pseudomonadota; class Alphaproteobacteria; order Hyphomicrobiales; family Phyllobacteriaceae; genus Mesorhizobium; species Mesorhizobium sp. M2A.F.Ca.ET.067.02.1.1. The sequence goes on along the minus strand of NZ_RZSB01000011.1, from coordinate 24,435 downwards.
ATCAACGTTCATATCCATGCCCGGCGCAGGCTCGCCGAAGATTGCGTGGTAGATGGCATAACGCTCACCCGGCGGGAGTTCGAGTGCCTGAAATGGGCGGCGTGCGGCAAGTCGGCCTGGGATATCAGCCAGATTCTCGGTGTCTCGAAACGCACCGTGACCTTCCATCAGGAAAACGCCAAGGCGAAGCTTGGCGTGCGAACCATCAACCAGGCCGTAGTGCGGATGGCTGCTCGGGCGAGATCCTGATCCTCTCCAAGTCTAGCTGTAAAGGTCTACAGGCTGCATTCATGACGGCTTTGCCCTTCGATTGCGTGGACACATCCCGCACGGAGACGACAATGATGCAGCTGATAACACCCGACTGCTACGCCGAGTTTGCGAGCGAACTCAAGGAAATGCACGGACTTAGGTATCGGGTTTTCAAGAAGCGGCTCGATTGGGAAGTGCAGACCGAAGGCGAAATGGAAACGGACCCGTTTGACAGCCTGAACCCCGTCTACCTGCTTCTCAAGGGGTCCGATTGGCGAACTTGCGGCTGCGTCCGCCTTTTGCCGACCACCGGACCGACAATGTTGCGCGATACGTTTCCGACGCTGCTGGATGAGATGGTGGTCCCTGCGAGTGCCGATATCTGGGAGAGTAGTCGTTTCGCGCTCGATCTCCCTGCGACAGCGCCGAAGGCAGCTGGCGGCCTGGCCCAAGCAACCTACGAGCTCTTCGCGGGGATCATCGAATTCGGCTTGGCCAACAATCTCTCCGGGATCGTAACGGTGACAGATACGCGCATCGAAAGGATCCTTCGTCTCGCCACCTGGCCGTTGTCACGTATCGGACAGCCCAAGCAGGTCGGCAACACCGAGGCAGTCGCCGGCTTCCTCGATATTTCCTACGCCAGTCTCTTGCGCATCCGCTGGAGGGGACGCCTCAACGGGCCGGTGTTGTGGCAACCAGTTCTCATCCAATCGGCATAGCGCCTGCGGATGCTCAGCCGTGACTTGAGTTAAGTCTGCTCACGGCCGCCACCGCCGCCGTGAGGGTGAGCGGACCCGCCCCCACGAGCTTTCGACTGTTCCGGTCGATTGGCTCGCGCGGCCGGACTTTGGATTTCCGTAGGCGCAACCCGCAGTCCAGCGTGAGCACGCCAAAATGGCGCCCCTCCGCTTCGTCCAAAGAAGCCAACGTGGCTTCTGAGGTCGTCTTAGAATATTGGACCGGCCGCCGTGAGCGATCGCAACCTCAAACCTTTGCCGGTATGCCGGTTTGGCCGGACCGTCGGCCAGTCGGAGCAGTCCCCTGATAAGGACCCGAGCTGACGCGCGGTCCAACAGCGCCCGAGCCTATGCTTTGTGCATTACCGTTCGGTTGGCCATGTCGTCCAAGACCGCATGAAGAAGGCTTCCAACCTCCTGCGCAGCGAGCTCTGGCGCAATTCCTACATCGGACAATTGAATGAGCATTTTCTTGGCAGCACAGCGCCAGAACGCACTCGCCGCCTCGCCGTTCTTGGTCTCGAGGGCCTGGGCGATACTTTCGACCAATATACGTCGCCGATGCAGCGGAAATACGCAAATGTTTGATTCATGCATCAATCACCTCACAGATTCAGTTCCACAAAGAAAAACACCGGCGTCTTCAAAAGAGCCCCGCTAGCGCGGTGACGGTTCGCGGCGACATGACGAGTTCCACTTCCCCATCGACAAGCTATTGGGAGATGAGCCGCCGGACCGCATATCCGGGACCGCACATAAGGTGAACCACCATTGCTCATCCGGCTGCATTTTCCTGGGCCGTTCGACGAGGCGTTCCAGCCGAATTGACGTCCAATGACTTGATCTCTGAAAGGGCAGGGCGGTACGAATCACCCGATTGTTCCGCTGCTTACATTCCTGCGAGCTTGTGTATGAACGATTAAAGCGTGCCCGAGCCGTTCTTGGTGGCCGCCGCAGAAGGGAATCATGTCATCCGCTGCCTATCGTAGGCGGCGCGACTTCTAGCATGACTGCACTGCCCCGACAGGGCTTTGCAATCGCGCGTTTCGAAGCCTATGCTTTGGCATCGGCCGGCATTTACTTCGGTGCAGCCGACAGTAAGACGTACGCGCTCTTGCCCCGTTGGAAGAGAGCCTTGCCCGATCCCTCTTTCGCGACCAGGTGCTGAAGCCCTCACCCCGCAGGACTTCGCGCTTTTGCGACCATCGCTGCATCACGTCGAACCGGGCATCAAGGACCAGTTGGAGGTCGCGCATCAGCCGATCAAGAACGTATATTTTCCCGAGAGGGGCATCGCGTCGGTGGTCGCCACCATGACCGGCGGGCGGCAAGGTGAAGTCGGCATTGTCGGCTATGACGGGATGAAAGGAATTGCCGTCATTCTCGGAAAGGAAAGCACTACCTGGCGCCTGCCGGTTGAAAACCTTCGCCCTGCGATTAGCCCGTCGCTTCGCACCTCAGTGCTGGATTATGCCCACGCGTTCCTCGTCCAATCATGCCGGACGGCACTGGTCAATGGCCACTCCAAGATCGAAGAACGGCTGGCCCGCTGGCAGCTGATGGTCCACGACCGTGCGGAAGGAGATAAGATCCTCCCGACGCATGAATTTCTGGCGACCATGCTCGCGCCCACCGCCCGGGGTCACCACGGCCCTGCAAATGCTTGAGTATCGAGGACTGGTGCACGCCAAGCGCGGCGAGATCACGATCATCGACCGTGCCGGATTGATAAAGCTCACACATGGCGCTTATGACAAGGAGGAGCAGCGTTATTTCGGCCTGGCCGCTGCCTGAAGCATGTCGGTTGAAACGGGTTCAGCCGACGTCTCCTTGCCCCTCACCAGGTCGCCCAAAAGCATCAGCGGTTTTGAACGAATCGCAGCTATTGTCCGCAATCGGACATAGGCTTGAAGGCGGTCGAATTCGTGCCATAAGTCGGGTTGGTCAGGGTTCAGGGAGGAATTCGTCATGACCAATTCGTTTCACACCGTCACCGTCGAAAAAGCCGCAGAAGCCTATGTCCTTTCCAGGGGAAGGGTCCGCTTTCTCTCCATGGCGCAGGCGATCCGCGCCATCCGAACACTAATGCCGGCATGCAAGGCCACCGACCGCGAGTTGGAGGAACTGTTGGCGGCCGCTTCCTTCGTTCATGGCGTGCCCGTCGCCTTCGACACAAAAACAGCCGATGGTGTAGAACCACGGCTGCATTCCTAAGAGGGCATGCCGCGCCATGCAGACTGTCAGAGGGCATTCGTCAGATGGTAGTCCGCTAACTTAACTGCAGAGTCTAAAGGACGTGTTCCAGCATTGCGAACTCACCGATCGCTTTGTTGCCAAAGCTGCCAGCAAGCGATCGCCTCATCCAGCCGTTTGCACCATCTCATCACAGACATCATCGCGATGCTACCTGTCCAGCATATGTCCAGCATTTCGCAAGGCGGCCAGAAGGAGCCTCGCATAGCCTGTGACATCGATCTGGGCCTGCATCGAAAGGGGCATGCTGGTCCAGTTCTCCAACGGTGCAATGAAAGGTGAGAAGGTGCCATTGACTAGGCAACAACAGCTAACAAGGCCCTCTCGGTCCAATGCCACCACACCGATCTTGTCGCCTGGATATCCAATGGCTGCGACTCGCTGGACCTCCAGGTCACCGTCCACCCGCACGTCAAAAAGAAGGCTACCACGGCTCCTCGTGGCTATCTCAGCCGCCTTCTCATCAAAGCTTGAAGAGAGCAAGCGGACGCTTTCCACCGCCATCTGGAAAATCACCAAATCCAGTTCATTCACGGCCATATGGGCATTTCCGCGCAACGGGTGGTGATTGCAATGACACATACTGCTTGTTCACAGATGTCGGTCACGAACGATCATTCGTCGGGTTCCGGTTCCGACCAACGGTGTCGCCACCTGATCGTGCTGCGGTTCGAACCTTCCGAACGCGAGCCGAGCGCGCTATGAGGTTGGAGTCTAGGTCTCGGACCCTGCCTCGCGGCCTTCTCATCTTTGGCAGACCCGTTGCAACGCCGCCGCGATGGCGCAAACGCCAGATGACGCTGATCCATCGCTTGATCGTGAACTGAGCTTCTGAACACCATTGGGACAGCAGGGTGGAAGGGCTTGACCAACGCTGCCCCCGTTTTCCAAGAGGACCCGTCCTCGATTGAATCTTTCGAGCCCCGTGCGGCGCGCAGCCAAATGATGACGATCTGGACTCAGCTCGCAGACCGCAAGGCAAAGAGGGAACCTTCCAGGCAGCCAAGCTGCTCGACGCAAAGAGCGGCCTTTGGAGTTCCCAAGAATCGACCCTTCCATAGTTGCGACAGGCAACCACTGCACGAGTGTGGGAGAGCGAATCGCAAGCATTGCGTGAGGTCCTGCGCGTTTTCCCCTCTTTGCTATTTGGCACATCGTTTGCGCCGAAGTGGGCGCAGCGTTCGACCGGAGCACTGCATGGGAGAGGGAGGAGCCCCACCCCGATCCGGTCAAGGAGAGAGACGGTGTTGGTTCCAAGAGTTCCCCGCGCGATCGCAGCGCCCCGCAAGCGCCATTTTGCCCGGACCTACGTGCAGGTACTTGCCGCCATAATCCTGGGTGCCGCAATCGGCTATTTCCATTTGGAGACCGGCCACAGCCTGAAGCCGCTCGGCGATGCCTTCGTCGATGTCGTCAAGATAATCACCGTACCTGTCATCTTCCTGACAATGGCGACCGGCATTGCCGGCATGAGCGATCTGCAGAAGGTCGGCCGAGTTGCCGCCAAGGCGATGGTCTATTTTCTCACCTTTTCGACGCTCGCTTTTGTTGTCGGGCTGATTGTCGCGAATATCGTTCAGCCTGGCGCCGGCCTCAACATCGATCCGGCCTCGCTCGATGTCCAAGCCGTTAAGGGCTATGTGGCCACGGCTCACGAGCAGTCCGTGACCAGCTTCCTGATGAACATCATCCCGTCAACGATTGCCAATGCCTTCGCGGAAGGCGACATCCTGCAAGTCTTGTTCCTCTCGGTCCTGTTCGGCGCGGTCTGCCGCTACAACGGCCGCTCGCTCTTCTCTCTCGTCCGATACATCAAGGACGAGCTGCTGCTCGCAATGTCCTCCTCAGAGGCCGCGCTGGCCTCGCTCATGGAGAAGATGGAAAGGGCCGGCGCCACGCATTCGGTCGTGGGTCTCATTCCATTCAATCTGGACGGCACGAATATGATGCTCGCCGCCCTTTTCATCGCCCAAGCGACGAAAACTGATCTCCCGATCGGCTGCCGGATCCTCATGCTGTTTGTCGCATTGTTCCCTTCGAACGGAACAACCCGCATTACCGGTGCAGGCCTCGTCACAATGGCTGCAACGCTCTTTCTTGTTCCGGCCGCACCGGTCACCTCCGTGGGGCTTATTCTTGGCGTCGATCAGCTTATGTCCGAATGCCACGCGCTGACGGTTTTTCTCCGCAGCGTAGCGGCAACGCTGGCTGTCACCCGGTCCGGGGCGAGCGGGATAAACGACGATTCGGGGAGCGCCTCACTAGCGGACCGTTCAGCGCTCCGGCGGTGGACGGTCAAGTCGCCCGGCGTGGTGAACACAATTCCCCGTGCGAACGACGCTCAGCTATTGGGGTGGACCCGATGGCGCAAAGCCGTATTTGAGAAACCGCCAGATCGCACCGGCACCTGTGCGCCTGTAGCAACTGCGGGGCACGATCAAAACTGACCCATTTTACACCAAAAAGGCGGCCGTTGCTGCCACGCCGTCCATGGATTGGAGACTCATGTCTAAGCCGACTGCCATCACTGTCGCAGCTCTTCTTTTACTCCTCGCCTTGCTGGCGAGCCAATATAGCGCGAACCTGCACCGGCAGGCGTGGTCGACCGACAGGCAAAAGTGGAGCGGCGCATTCGACAACGATCTCCTTCGCCAATCGCCGGCAACCCGCAAGGCGATGCCGTTCTGGTCATATTCAATGACTACCACAACTGTCCGCATTGCAGACTGGCTGATATCAACTACCAAAAAGCCTTCAAGCATGAACCCAATCTGAAGCTTGTGATCAAACAGTTCCCGGTCCTGGGACCGGATTCCCAATTCCCAGCCTTCGCCGCACTCGCCTCGAGAAAACAGGGAAAGTTCGACGAATTCCACCGCGCCCTTATGATTTCCCCCAGTTGAAGGGTCACTCTCAAGATCGCAGCGCGTGTAGGCCTTGACGTTGAGCAGCTCAAGCGGGAATGCAAGATCCGGCCATCGCAGATGAAATGCGCGGTCCGCGCACTCGCGAAAGGTCTGCACTTAGACGGTACGCCCGCGTTGGTGGTCGGCGATATATCGCCGACCTTGTGGACATGGCCAGCTTGCAACGCTTGCATCGCCGATGCGCGCTCAAAGCGTGCTGGCTCTCGTGCGGGGCAGCATCTGTAGACCGGCCACGCTGTTGTTGCCGGAGCGTGCCGTTTGTGGCAGCTGGCTTTGCTGTCGCTCCTCGTAATCTTGTTGCGGTCATCCAGCTGCCGTGGGCGCCAACAACAATCCTGAGCGCCCGCGCCTGAAGTCGCTGGCCGGGTGCTCGTGAACCGAGCCCGCTTTTCTTCGGCAAGCTCAGGCGGTCTTGGCCCTGCGGCATCGCCCCCTGGCGCGGGGCAGCCTTCGGCTGCTGACGGTCGCCGGCCTGTCGGCCGGCGTCTTTCTATTGTGGCCTTCCCCCTGGCGCAGGGTGGGCAGCACTCCCTTCTAGGCCCGCCGCGGCGTCCCGCAACCCTTCGCTTGTCGCTTTCGGGTCCTCCACTCCGTTCCGGTCCTGCTGATGCAGTCCGCCTCCGACGGCGGGCCTTTCCGGTCGCTTTTGCCGCCCACCCCGCTTCCGGGGAGGGCGCGCGATTGTAGAGCGGAGGACATCACGATGCGTGCAAACAACAAACGTTGCGGCAGCCGACAGGCTGGCGCAGACAGTGGCGGGCGCACCGGCGCCAGCCTTTATCAGGAAATCACCGACCGCATCATTGCCGAACTGGAGCGCGGCACCGTGCCATGGGTCAAGCCGTGGGGCAGGGCAAGGACAGGCCTCGGCCTGCCGCGGAATGCGGCCACCCAGCGCCGATATTCCGGCATCAATATCCTGATCCTGTGGGGCGCGGTCATCGAGCGCGGTTTCCCCAGCCAGAACTGGCTCACCTTCCGGCAGGCGCTTTCGCTTGGCGGCAATGTCAGGAAGGGCGAGCACGGCACCACCATCGTTCACGCTGACCGCTTTGTTCCCAAGAACGAAAAGCAACGCGCCGACACCGATGGCGACGAACCGCAGGCGGTGCCCTTCCTGAAGCGCTTCACCGTCTTCGATGTCGCGCAGTGCGATAATCTGCCCGAACATCTTTACGCCGCCGGCGAGCCTCTGCCTGAGCGCGAGATGGTCCCGCAGGCCGAGGCGCTCATTCATGCAACCGGCGCTGATTTTCGCATCGGCGGCGAGCGCGCCTTCTACATGCCCGGCAGCGACACCATACAGGTGCCGCCGCAGCCGGCTTTCTTCCACCAGATCGACTATTACCGGACCTGCTTTCACGAGCTTGGACACTGGACCGGCCACCCGAGGCGACTCGCGCGCGACCTGTCCGGCTCCTTCGGGTCCAACACCTATGCGCGCGAGGAACTGGTCGCCGAAATCGCATCAGCCTTCATCTGCAGCAGTCTCGGCATCGAGCCGAGCGTGCGCCATGCCGACTACATCGGCTCATGGCTGACGGTTTTGCGCGAGGACAACCGCGCCATCTTCCGCGCCGCAAGCCATGCCTCGAAAGCCGCCGATTTCCTGCTTGGCCGCAATGTCGATGTCGAAGGCGAGGCACATGCCGAAACCGCCTATGGGAGCGCGCAATCCTCACACGCGACCGCCTTGCGCCTCTGATGACGCAAAGCCGCGCGCAACCAACTCGACAGTTCTTTTGAGGTTGCCCTAACGCCGATGGCCGGCGTTGGCGTCGATCGTTCATCGGACCGAGGTTCGCAAAAAAAGAGGGCGGCATTGATGCCGCCCTCTCGTTGCGAAAGCTGCCAGAGCTGGATTAGAAATCCATGCCGCCCATGCCGCCCATGCCGCCGCCGCCCATGCCGCCAGGCATGCCGCCGCCAGCCGACTCCTTCTTCGGAGCCTCCGCGATCATGGCTTCGGTGGTGACCAGCAGGCCGGCGACCGAGGCCGCGTCCTGAAGAGCCGTACGGACAACCTTGACCGGATCGACGATACCCATGGCGATCATGTCGCCATACTCGCCGGTCTGGGCGTTGTAGCCGAAGGTCGCGCCCTTGTTCTCAAGGATCTTGCCGGCAACGATCGATGCTTCCGCACCGGCGTTGGCCGCGATCTGGCGGGCCGGAGCCTGAAGCGCACGACGCACGATGTTGATGCCGGCGGCCTGGTCGGCATTGACGCCGGTGGCCTTGATGTTGGCCGAAGCGCGCAGCAGCGCGACGCCACCACCAGCAACGATGCCTTCTTCGACGGCCGCGCGGGTCGCGTTGAGGGCGTCATCGACGCGGTCCTTCTTTTCCTTGACTTCGACTTCCGTCGCACCGCCGACGCGGATCACCGCAACGCCGCCGGCGAGCTTCGCCAGACGTTCCTGCAGCTTCTCCTTGTCGTAGTCCGAAGTGGTCTCTTCGATCTGCTGCTTGATCTGGGCAACGCGGCCCTGGATCTCGGCCTTCTTGCCGGCGCCGTCGACGATGGTGGTGTTCTCCTTGGAGATCGACACCTTCTTGGCGCGGCCGAGCATGTTGAGGCCGACGTTCTCGAGCTTGATGCCGAGGTCTTCCGAGATGACCTGGCCACCGGTGAGGATGGCGATGTCTTCCAGCATGGCCTTGCGGCGATCACCGAAGCCCGGCGCCTTGACGGCGGCGATCTTCAGGCCGCCACGCAGCTTGTTGACGACCAGCGTGGCCAGAGCCTCGCCTTCGACGTCTTCCGAGATGATGAGCAGCGGCTTCGAGGTCTGCACGACGGCTTCGAGAACCGGCAGCATGGCCTGGAGGTTGGACAGCTTCTTCTCGTGCAGGAGGATGTAGACGTCCTCGAGCTCGGCAACCATCTTGTCGGCGTTGGTGACGAAGTAGGGCGAGAGGTAGCCGCGGTCGAACTGCATGCCTTCGACGACTTCGAGTTCGGTCTCGGCGGTCTTGGCTTCCTCAACCGTGATGACGCCTTCGTTGCCGACCTTCTGCATCGCTTCGGCGATCATCTTGCCGACCGAAGCATCGCCGTTGCCGGCGATGGTGCCGACCTGGGCAACCTCTTCGGAGGTCTTGATCTTCTTGGCGTTCTTGATCAGGGTCGCAACGACGTCGGTTACCGCGAGGTCGATGCCGCGCTTCAGGTCCATCGGGTTCATGCCGGCGGCAACGGCCTTGTGGCCTTCCTGGACGATCGACTGCGCCAGAACGGTCGCGGTCGTGGTGCCGTCGCCAGCGATGTCGTTGGTCTTCGAAGCAACTTCGCGGACCATCTGCGCGCCCATGTTTTCGAACTTGTCCTCAAGCTCGATTTCCTTGGCGACGGTGACGCCGTCCTTGGTGATGCGCGGGGCGCCGAACGACTTGTCGATGACCACGTTGCGGCCCTTGGGGCCGAGCGTGACCTTCACCGCGTCAGCGAGGATGTTGACACCGCGCAGCATGCGCTCGCGGGCATCGCGGGAGAATTTTACGTCTTTGGCAGCCATTTTTAGCTCCTGGCAGGGGCTTCAATCGAGCCCGGGAATTCAGTTGACGAAAGGGCCTGATATGAGCCGATGATGCCCATGATGTCGGATTCCTTCATGATCAGAAGGTCTTCGCCATTGAGCTTGACTTCCGTGCCCGACCACTTGCTGAACAGGATGCGGTCGCCGGCCTTGACGTCCAGCGGGACCAGCTTGCCAGCTTCGTCACGAGCGCCGAAGCCGACAGCGATGATCTCGCCTTCCTGCGGCTTTTCCTTTGCCGTGTCGGGGATGATGATCCCGCCAGCGGTCTTGGATTCGGATTCGACCCGGCGAACGACCACGCGGTCATGCAGCGGGCGGAACTTCGACTTTGCCATTTTCGGATTTTTCCCTGGTGCGCTGTTGAGGGGTTTTGTTAGCACTCGCGATGGACGAGTGCTAACGCGATAGTGAGGTAGGCTGTAAGCGGGCACTCGTCAAGACGGACGAGGGCAGGCGAGGAGCTCTGGCCCCCTCCCCGGTGGAACCCAACGCATACGCGGCATCCGCGTTGATGGCTGCGAGCCCCACATTTCCATTGAATTCGGCGTCATGACGCCAACTTGCTCGCGCCGCTTCCAAGTCGTCAGTCGTGCTGCCGTCAGCACGAACATAGGGCTGCGCTTCACTTCCCGTCGAAGCCGCGGCAAGCAGCGTCGCCGTCAGCACGCTCCTTTGCAGATGCTTGCCAAAGGTGGACAGTGAGCGCACCTGCGCCGGGCTGTTGGTGCGAACGTAAGACGTCATTGACAACTCCTTTTTGCAAGTCGAGCCCCTTCTCCACCTTCGGCCGCCGTCGACGCGAAGAAGTCCGCATCGCGTTGAAGACGAGCTGCGAAAAAGAGAAAGATGTGTTTGATGGCTGCGGCCCCAACGGTGCCTTCAGATTTGAGATCACTTCCGCCGCGAGCGGCTGAAGCTCCTCGCAACGTCAAATCGAATCTGCTGCCAAGCCTCCAGGAAAGGAGAGCATTGCTCATCTCGCGCTTGTGCATGCAGTCAACCTTCGATCCGTGTTGCCACATCAAGAGCAAATGCCGTGCCAAAGCTCACTGGGAAGTGAACGCATGGCTCTCCCTGAAAACCTCACAAATCCAGCATGGTCAATTGTGCGGAACCCGACATGCGTCTTCTGCCACTGTCAGCTTTCGGACAGGCATGACGCGTTTCGCGCCGACCACCGGTCGATCGGTTTTGGGGCCGGTCTGTTCGCCTCATAAGAGCGCGTTACATTGCGTAGCGGTTTCCCGAGCGCCGCCACATGACACTGGACCTGCAGGTAGCACCGGCTTCTCATCCAGCCTTACTTTGGCCCCCTCGCGTATCAAATTCCCGCTGGCGAGCCCTGCTTTCATAGATCGCACCATGCCGGATGTCTGCTCTGGCGCCCGACCCGCTGGCACGATCTCGATCCGGCATAAGGGCGCAGCATCTTTGCAGGCCGTTTCATCCCGGCGTCCTGCTTGGCTGACAGACCGCACTTGGCGAGCGGTCTCCATGCTCTCTCCAAGGACCATCCCTGCGGCTGGCTTGTCGACCTATGGGCGGGTCCGGCCGCCCGAAACCCTCGCGCCATCAGCTTTTTTCCCCGCCGCCTGCGGCGGCTTCCTCGCGCCGCTTCGCTCACAAAAAAGCTGCCCGCTCGGGTCCTTCACTGTCGCTGCGGCCCTGTCGGATTCAGGCGGTCCTGACGCGCCCATTACGGTGCGCCATCGCAGGGGATGGTCCCCGGCGAAACCACAAAAGGAGACTTCGAAATGACCGCGATCGGTTACGTCAACAAGCAGGAAAACGGCGCCTACAAGGGCCAGTTCAAGACGCTCAGCGTCCGCGCCGACATCGATATCGTCCCCAACCAGGCCAAGAGCGCCGATAACCATCCCGACTTCCGGGTGCTTACGCAAGGGGTCGAAGTCGGCGCTGGCTGGATCCGCACCGGCGAGACTTCCGGCAAGGATTATGTGAGCCTGTCGATTGCAGCGCCGGAGTTCGGACCGCGCAAGCTCTACGCCAATCTCGGCCGAGCCGCCGGCCAGGACGATCACGACACCTACGCCATCATCTGGAACCCGGCCGACTGACCGGCCGAGATAAGAGCCTCGCGCCGCAGCCCCGGCGCGGGGCTCATTCCCAGGAGTTCCACCCAAACCCCGTCCGCCCTAAAGGGCGGCGAAAACTCTCCCCCGACTCTTCGCCCGTCCCCGAGACGATCTCCCTCGCCCATCCTCGCCCTCGCTTGTCCGAAGCGAAACGAGGATCATCATGGACGACGAAAACGAACGCGCGGCCCGCGCGAAAAAGGGCAGCCCGTTTCTCAGCACAGCCCAAGCCGCCTTCTATATCGGGCTCTCCCAGCGCACGCTCGAAAAGATGCGGCTCAAGGGCGGCGGCCCGAAATTCCGCAAGCACGGCCGCTATGTCCGCTATCACATCGACGAACTCGACCATTGGTCGAAAGGACACCCGCAGCACTCCATCGCCGGCGATGGCAAGGCCGGTTCCGGCCAGGGCGGCACGGGAGGCCGTTCATGAGGCGGCGCCCTTCCATCCATCTGATCGGCAGCCGCCTGAGGCGTGTTCGAGCCCGTAAGACGGTCGCCTTGGCCGCGGCCGGTCTCGGTCTTTTGGGCTTCACGGCGCTGGGAAAGCCCGCCCCTTGGCTGGTCTGGAACGCCTCGGCCAGCGCGCCGATCGGCCTTTACCGCATCGCTGCGGGAGCGCTGGCGCGTGGCGATCTCGTGCTCGTGCGCCCGCCTGAATACGCGGCGTATCTCGCCGCCGAGCGCAGCTATCTGCCTCGCAATGTGCCGCTGGCAAAACGTCTTGCAGCGCTGCCGGACGATAATGTCTGCGCCTTCAATGACGCCATCATCATCGGCGGCGACATCGTCGCGCGCCGGCTCAAAATCGACGCCGAAGGCCGACCTTTGCCATGGTGGAACGGCTGCCGAGCGCTCGGGGATAACGAGGTTTTCCTGCTCGGCAGCGACAAAAACCGCTCCTTCGACAGCCGCTATTTCGGGCCTGTTCCCACTCAAAATGTCATCGGGAGGCTCGTACCACTATGGACCGAGTGACCCTCCTCTTGTTGGGCATGATCGCCATTGCGCCATGCGCCTGTTCCGCCTCGACCGGCGCTGAGCCGGTCGCCATCTCCCAAAGTCCGCAGCTGCGAAAGTGGCAGACGTTGGTATCGGAAGCAAGCCGGCGCTTCCATATTCCCCAAGCCTGGATCTATGCCGTCATGGCTGCCGAAAGCGGCGGCAAGACAATGCGCGGCGGCCGCCCCATCACCTCCCCCGCTGGCGCCATGGGCCTCATGCAGGTGATGCCCGGCACCTATGAAGAGATGCGGGTCGAACACGGCCTTGGGCCTAACCCCCACGATCCGCGCGACAATATCCTGGCCGGCACGGCCTATCTCAGTGCCATGTATGACCGCTTCGGATTTCCTGGCCTGTTTGGCGCCTACAATGCCGGTCCCGAGCGCTACGACGAGCATTTGAAGCGTGGCAAACCGCTGCCAGAAGAGACCGTCGAGTACCTCGACCAACTCAAGGCGGCCGGAGTTTCGGCGGCCGACATCGAGGCGTTCGAAAGCCAATCTGTCGCTCCAAAGGCGCAAATCGCTCCTCTCGGACGGTCGCTGTTCTTCATTCATGACGGTGTTCACTCAGGCGTGCGAAACGGCGATCTCTTCGTGCCGCTCGGCAAGGACGGCGCGCAGCCGAAGGAGCCGGTGCGTTAGCCATGGCGGACGGGGGCGCGTCTGGCGGGGCTGGGCGCGGAAGGCAAGATAAAGGTACCGCCTCCAGGAGGCGGTTAAATCTTTGTCTGCACATCGTTTTTCCGGGAGGCTGCCGCCGGTGCCAAGAGGGTTTGACGTGTAAGTGTCTGATTTTGCTTGATATGTCTGGGAGGCTCGCATTAAGGATGACGAGTTCAGGCCGAAGCTCGGCAAAATCGGGTCGCGCGGCTCGAAGGCCGGCAAACGCTATGCCGGCCAGGTTCGTGCGGCGATCAACCGGGCTGGCGGCCGGCCGCAACGCGGTGGTCGCTTCACAGGAAGCCGGACAGGGCGCGGCGGGGCGGCCGCCGCACTGCTGAAATCGCGCGACCGGTATGCCGCCTTCCGCCAGCGCCGGGTGATCGTCAAGGCGCGGGTCGTCAAGCTCGCCGGCAAGGGCGCGGACGGGGCGCGTGCCCATCTACGCTATCTTCAGCGCGACGGGGTCACCCGCGAAGGTGAACCTGGCGAGCTCTACGGCGCCGACAGCGGCCGCGTCGACGGCAAGGCGTTCATCGATCGCGCGGACGGCGACCGCCATCAGTTCCGCTTCATCGTCGCTGCCGAAGACGGCATCGAGTACGACGACCTCAAGGCGCTGACGCGGCGGCTCATGGCGCAGATGCAGGAAGACCTCGGCACGAAGCTCGACTGGGTCGCGGTCGATCATTTCAACACCGGCCACCCGCACAGCCACATCATCGTCCGTGGCAGGGACGACCGTGGCGAGAACCTGGTCATCGCGCGCGAATATATCTCATCTGGCATCCGCGAGCGGGCGGCCGAGCTGGTCAGCCTCGATCTCGGTCCGCGAACCGACCGCGAGATTGAGCTTCGCCTGCGCCGGGAAATGGAGCAGGAACGCTTCACCAGCATCGACCGTCGGCTGCTCAGCATGCGTGATGATGACGGCCTGGTCTCGCCGGGCGGTCCCGACGCCATTCGCCAGACGCTGCACCAGGGACGGCTGCGCAAGCTCGAGCGGATGGGTCTGGCCGCGGAGGTCGGCGCTGGCTCCTGGCGCCTCGACGATGAGCTCGAAGCCACGCTGCGCCGCACCGGCGAACGCGGCGACATCATCAAGACCATGCACCGCGAACTGACCGGCAAGGGGCTTGCCCGCAGGGCCGCCGACTGGGTGATCCACGATCGATCCGGCGAGCCCGTCCAGTCTCTCGTCGGTCGCGTTGTCGCGCGTGGACTGGCCGACGAGATCAATGACCGCCATTACATGATCGTCGACGCCGTCGACGGTAAGAGCCATTGGATCAACATCGGTAGAGGCGAGGCGATGGAAACGATGCCTAATGGCTGCATCGTGCGTGTCGCGCCAAGGAACACCGAGCCGAGGCAGGTCGATCGTACCATCGCCGAAATCGCCGCCGCGCATGGCGGCCGTTACGACGTCGATATGCACCTGAAGCATGACCCATCCGCCACCGAGAGCTTTGCGCGAACGCATGTGCGGCGGCTGGAGGCGATCCGCCGCGCGACCGGCGGCGTCGAGCGAGAGCCGAACGGCACCTGGCTCATCGCGCCGGACCATCTCGATCGCGTCGCGAATTATGAGGGCCAGCGGGCCAGGGCCGAGCCTGTCGTTGCCGACAAGCTCTCCTCAATGGCGCTGGAGCGACAGGTCAGCTTCAACGGCGCCACCTGGCTCGACCGGGAGCTGGTTGCCGATAGACCCGAGCCTTTGCACGGATCCGGCTTCGGCCGCGACGTGAGAGAGGCGCAAGCTCGCCGGCGGCAGTGGCTGATCGCGCAAGGCCTCGCGCATAAAGAACAGGATGGGATCGTCTATCGAGCCAACATGCTTTCGATCCTGCGCCAGCGAGAACTGAACCGTGTTGCTGGCCAACTGTCGGAGGAACTTGGCCTGCCCTATGCCGAAGCGCGATCCGGAGGACGAGTAGAGGGTACGCTCCGCCGCTCCGTCGAGCTTGCCAGCGGAAAATATGCCGTCGTTGAAAAGTCGCGCGAGTTCACGCTGGTGCCATGGCGGCCGGTGCTTGAGCGCCATGTGGGCAAGGAGGTCTCCGGTGTCGTAAGTGGGGAGGGGATTTCATGGACCGTCGGCCGGCAAAGGAGCGGACCTGGTGTTTCGTGAGATGGTGTACAGCTTTTTAGCCAGCGGCGCGGGCAGCCATGCGAGCCCGCGTAGACCTTATGGCCGCACGCCCGCAATCGGTCGCATGGACCTGCCAGGCGGGGCGGCTTTGGAGCGTTCGGACCCGACACGCTGCGTGAGTGGCCAGACTTCGAGCGCTCGAAGATGCGGACTGTTGTCTGCTGGCCGGCGTTATTCCGGCTGGCCTATGACCGCGGCGCAACAGTTCACCGCTGAAGTTGCCACGGGCGAACATCGACAAGAGAAAAAACACCATTGCGCGATACAAATCGCCGTTGAAAGCGTTTAGGTTGCATGCGCTTCGCCAAGTAAACGGATACCCCAGAAGAGAGCCATGACCACGGCCCGCCATATCGTGACGCTGCTTAAAAGCCACATTGCCGGCGACGAGGATCGTTTCCTCTCTATCGCGATGCAGCTTGCTGCGCATGAGGCACGTCAAGGCCATGGTAAGCTTGCTCAGGAGCTCAAGGATCTGGTCGACGCAGCCAAGAGCAGGGACGCCCGGATTGTCAAGAGCAGTCGGCCGGTTCCCCTTTTTCAGCCAAAGGGCGAGCTCGCAGGGCTCCTGCATGTGCGCTATCCGGACCTGCGACTGACCGACATGATTTTGCCGGACAGTCTGCGCTCGCGCCTGCACCGCGTGCTGGGAGAGCAGCGCCAACAAGCAAGCTTGCGCGAGCACGGGCTTGTTCCCCGTCGCAAACTGCTTCTGGTCGGCCCGCCAGGATCAGGCAAGACGATGACCGCATCGGCATTGGCCGGGGAGCTTCATCTGCCCCTTTTCACGATCGTCCTCGATGGTTTGATCACCAAGTTCATGGGAGAGACTGCCGGAAAGCTGCGGCTTGTTTTTGATGCAATGCAGGCGACGCGGGGCGTCTACTTCTTTGACGAATTCGATGCCATCGGCGCGCGTCGAGGCGAACGCCAGGATGTTGGCGAGATTCGGCGCGTGCTGAATTCGTTTCTGCAGTTTCTCGAGCAAGACGACAGCCACAGCCTGATTATTGCGGCAACAAATCATCCCGAGCTGCTCGACAGAGCTTTGTTCCGCCGTTTCGACGATGTCATCGAATACGCCGTGCCCGATCGGCCGATTATAGAGGCGCTGCTTCGGGCTCGACTCGACCGCTTCGACACCAGAGGGCTTGCCTGGAACGAGGCGATCTCTCAGGCAGAGAGACTGTCGCAGGCCGAGATCACGCGCGCGGCCGACGACGCTGCAAAAACCATCATATTGCGGGGGGGGAAGCGGATCACCTCGGAAGCGCTCATCGACGCTCTGAAGGAACGCCGGCAGGCGTCGCTGTTTGAGTAGCGACAGCACAGATCATAATGGCAGACGATTTTCCGCGCGACCGCGCCCATATCCACCTTCGCAACAACGGCATTCGGGAAGCCTATCGGCGGCCCAACCAACTTATACATGCACCGCCGCTGCCGGCGCGTGATCGGGCGTCGCATGCTGCGGCCTTGACGCAATCCATCGAACAAGCGGTCGAAAGTGCACGCCAGCAGATTGCGGCGCGTGACCCCCAGCTGTCGGTCGGCACGCCTGGCTTTTACCTCGCGATCGATCTGCCCATGTCCGGACGGGCGGCCCTCGACCAGTTGGCCGATCGTCGCCAGCACATGGAGCTGGTCGCCGTCCATGAGCCAACTCAACCCGGTGCTCCCATCACAGCGTCGGTGTTCCTGCCGCAAAGCGCGCAAGCCTATTATTTGCGGAAAGTCGAGGCGTATCGAGACGTTGATACTGACCGCGGCAGACCGCGCAACGAGCCGCTCGTCTCCCGCATGGAGACAGTCAGGCTGGCGACTGCACGATCGTTGTTTACCGACCACGACGACCTCTTCCCCCAGGCCGCTGACGAGCAGGTGTGGTGGGAAGTCTGGCTGCGCGACGGTCGCCGCGAGAACTTCGAGCACATTGCCGAAGCCCTGAACATCACTTTGCGCACGCATGCGGTTAGGTTTCCGGAGCGGGTGGTCATGCTGGCCCTCGCCAGCACGGCAATGCTCGACCGCATGATTGCGCACAGCGATGTCGTCGCCGAGCTGCGGCGCGCGAAGGATACGCCGTCCTTCTTCCTGGGCCTTGGCGGCGCGGAGCAAAGGGACTGGAGCGACGAGCTTCTCGGGCGCGTCAGACCGCCTCAATCCGATATTGCGGTCTGCATTCTCGACAGCGGCGTGCGTCGCACCCACCCGTTGATCGAACCCGCACTTGCCGTTTAAGACTGGCACACCGTCAAACCGGCATGGGGCAGCGACGACACACCTGCGTGGAGCGGCCACGGGACGCGAATGGCAGGTGTCGGCCTGTACGGTGATCTGGTCCCGCTCCTGGTCGGAGGCGATCCAGTTCCATTGCCCTTTCGGCTGGAGAGTGTTCGTATCCTTCCGCCAGAAGACGAGGCAAACGATCCAGAACTCTATGGCGCGATCACCGCGGAAGCGATCGCCCGCGCCGAGGTGCAGGCGCCGGAGCGCCGCCGCGCGATCGCAATGGCTGTGACAAGCGCCAGTCCGGCGCGTGGAAGGCCCACATCGTGGTCTGCCGCTATCGACCAACTCTGTTTCGAAGAGGAACAGCGACGCTTGATCGTTCTCTCTGCCGGCAACATCGGCGATGACCTCATGCCGGCCGAGCATTTGACGCGCAACGATCTGGAAGCAGTCGATGATCCTTCTCAGGCCTGGAATGCGCTGACGGTCGGCGCTTTCACAGAAAAGGTCGATATCATTGACACCGACTTTTCGGGCTACGCTCCGATCGCGCCGGTCGGCGAGCTCTCGCCGCGCAGTCGCACTTCGGTCGTTTGGGACAGGCAGTGGCCGGTGAAGCCCGAGGTCGTCTTCGAAGGCGGCAATCTCGCCCATGACGGTGTGTTGCCCGGCGAGCCGATCGACGATCTGCAGATATTGACCACTTTCTGTCGACCCGAACTGCGCCACTTCACCACCCTCGGAGATACGAGCGCGGCAACGGCCCATGCCGCACGGATGGCGGGACTAATTCTATCAGCGCGCCCCGAGCTGTGGCCTGAATCGGTTCGCGCCCTGATCGTCCACTCGGCCGAATGGACTCCGGCGATGCGCGCACGCATCGATGCGTGCAACGGAGCGAAGGGCGAGATCCAGGCGCTCGTGCGGCGCTATGGTTACGGCGTGCCAGATCTTGGGCGCGCGCTTCTGTCAACGGTGAACGACCTCACGCTTATCGTTGAAGATGAGCTTCAGCCTTTCCAGCGCGAGGGCGGCGCGGCTGCCAAAACGCGTGACATGAAGCTGCATCGCCTGCCTTGGCCGAAGGAGCAGCTCGCGGCGCTCGGCGCTGCCCAGGTCGAGCTCCGCGTCACGCTGTCCTATTTCATCGAACCCAACCCCGGTGAACGCGGATGGACCCGCCGGCATCGTTACGCGTCCCATGGTCTTCGGTTCAGAGTAAAGTCAGCGACCGAGACAGTCGACGAATTCCGAGCCCGCATCAATCAGGCCGCTCGGGACGAGGAGGAAGGGGCGCCTGCTGGAGGCGGAGAAGAGTGGCTGCTCGGCACCTTCCGCGATCGCGGCTCGTTGCACGCCGATTTCTGGTCGGGCAGCGCCGCCGATCTCGCCGAGCGTGACGCGATCGGCGTGTTCCCGGTCGGGGGCTGGTGGAAGGAGAAGCCTTACCTGGAACGCGTCGACGCTCTGGCTCGGTACGCCCTGATTGTGACGATTCGGGCGCCTGGGGTCGATGTTGACATCTTCACACCCGTCGAAGCAGCCCTGACTGTCGAGACGTCGGTCGAGACCTGATGCAGCACTGTCCAAACCGGCCAACAACGGAGGTTTGACCAGCCTCTGGTGCCATGGCGGCTGGTGCTGGATCATCACGTCGGCACGGGATCATGCGCGGAGGACGATAGGCCGGCAAAGGAGCGGGCCAAGCGTGTCATAATGGCGCCCATGGTCACGCCCACAAGCCGCGCCCCCTGCGTCTACGGAGAGGTGCGCGTCTGCTTAGGCGGCCGAGACATCGCTTACCTGATCAACGCGCTCCGTATTTGCGCCTGTAAGCGGCAATGAAATCGTCGTCGCTACAGATGCAGCGGCCGCTGGAGTCCTTGGCCTTCGGATCGTGCAAGTGAGAGCCAAGGGGGCGCAGAAGATTCACCCGAGTGCTCGTCGTCGGGCTCATGGGAAACCCCGCACTATGCTTGACCAAATCCGCGGCAAGCATAATCCCGGCAAGCACCGACTGAAAGGCCATCGGAACCACAGTTCGAACGCGGCGACTTCCTTCGCTAAGCTGGAACACCAGACCGCCGCAGATAGCCTGCTGATAAAAGGAGCGCAGGGGCTGGCCGACAAACGGGGCTAGCGGTTCAAACGGCACAGCCATCGCTGTAGCCACGCGAACTACAAAGTCGTTGGGAACTCCGGCATTTGTCTGCAGGAGCGTTTTCACCTGCTCGTGTGCTTCCGGTATTCCGAGTTCCTCGGCAATCAGCTGGTGCTCGTCCTTGGATTTTCCGGATGGCAGGTACATGCAACAAAGGCAAGCCTGGCCGTCATCGAAACCATGCCGGGAGATACCGAGATCGTGCTCCTGCATCCAAGCGTTTGCGATCCATCGCGGCAGTGCACCTTGGACAGCCAGACGGTCGGCGGCGGTGTCAAGCGCCACACCCACTTGGTCTAAGACCCAATTGCCCCGGCGCGCAACATATTCTGCCCACGTCAGAGGGTGCGCCTCGACCTCAAGGCCAGTCGATCTAAGGGCGGTGGCTGCAAGAACCGCCTTGGACATACCAATCTCCGCCTGGCCGGCCAATGCGTAGCGCTGCAGGTTTGAGAGTTCGATCGCTTCGTGATCGATTACATGCAGACGACCCTTGAGATCGGGTTGTCTCGCTAGCGCCCAAAGCGAGCCATGGCCTATCGCACCGAGCCCAACGAGGTGGGTTTCGCCAAGGTCGACTGGGAAGTCGATCGGGCCAGCCTCCCCGGCTTTGGTCTTGTCGTAGCTGCATAGCGAGAGGTCGATGGTTTCGTCCAACTCGGCGCCGGTCAACTGGGCGGCGAAGATAGTTCGAAAGACGTTGGCGGCGCCGAAGCAACTGGCGGCGCCAGCTCCAAAAGGCAGCAGACTTGGGCCAGAGCCCACCGGGTCCGTACGCGACAGCTTTGCCGCCCAACCGTCCGATCCCACGAAAAAGATCGGGCACCGGAGTGATGGGCGCGTTACCCCTGCAACGACGCAGACGGTGGCAGACTTGCCGGAACGCCGGATGCCGACTTTTGGATTGATCGACTTTGCCAAGCGCTCCAGCGCTTGGGCTTGAGAGCTCGCCGCGCTGTCCAGCGGGAGTATCGCCAGAACCGGGTAGAGCCTAGCGAGCAATCTCACCGCAAGATCTAGTGTCGCCTGGCCTTCGGCGCAGGAAGCGGCCTGATGGTCGAAGGCGACTGCCACGACCTGCTTTTCAAGAGCTGCTTTGAAGTCTCCCAGATGAAAATCGGCCAGGACCTGAGATGCCGCCGTGGCGGCACGATCGATGAAGTTAGCGAATGCCATTGTTCAACTCGATATCATGATCATTCGCGACAGTGCCGCGGGAGGGAGCGCATTCCATTTGGCCTTTTCGTCAAGCCGATAGGCGGCGACCCGAGCAAAATCGAAAGGCTCGCGGGCGAAATTCGGCACTACCAGCGACAGACACCCAACCGTGGTAGCAACCGCATAAGCGTCGTCCGTCGTCGAATGGTAGGCGCGGCCCGGATGGCTGTGAATCTGGGCCAAGAGTTTCAGGCCGCTTTTGTAGAGCCAGACATTGAGCCGGTGCAGTTCTTCGGCCGCAACGATCACGCAAACGCCATCGTTTGTCCGAATGTGACGCTGCGCCGGGATAACCGTCTCTGTTACGGCAAAGTGCCGGTCTTGCTGAACGCCGACCCAGAGCGCCATCCCCTCATTGCCTTCGCGACCAACTGAGCGCAGATGCCCATGCGTGGTCGAGATGCAGCCGCGCGGGAGAGTCACGATCGTTACATCTCTCAAACCAGTCATTCTTGTATCGCCTGAGGGGATACCACCATTCCTACGATTGCCGGTGGGAGTTGAATCTGCAACTGCTCTATAGGAATGATTCCGTACTTGATGATCTTGTCCAGGATGAAGGCCAAACAGCCTTCGCCAGAACCCCGATGAAGTAGCCATGGATCACCTGAATGGGCTGGATTGTCGTGGTATTCCCGGACGCCCGCCATGCACAGGAATGGTTCGTCCTCGGGACTGTTGGCCTGGATGAAGTCCGTCAGCGGCACGGCGTTCTGCTGGATGAGAGCTCCTATCATCTCCGGCGGCGTTCCGGGCAGCGGCGGACGTCTAAGCATTTTCAGGTATAGATCTTTCCGGGCAATCGGATGACGCGTAAACGGATCGACGAAGACCACGGACGGTGGTCTTAAGTCGTAGTCGGTGAAGTCGACCTCGCTCGCTGCGCTGATCACCCGTGGTTTTAACTTGAGGCTTGCGAAAATGAAGAAAGCGCGCGGAAAGGTCGCCTCGATCAAGAAGCAGCCCTGAGCCCGATAGACATCAGCATATGGCCGGAACCGGCCGATCTCCCGATCAAACTTCGCTCGGGAGACCTCCGGATCCACACTTTGGGGTTTAGGCACCTGCGACGCCCGCCTTCAGGCTGAGGAACAGGGTCACAGTATTCGGGAAACCGAAATCGCCAAGCTTCTTGTCGACGTCGAGCAAGTTGCCGGCCTCATCCTTCAATTCCCAATTCTCGGCTGGTTGGGCGACATTCTGCGTGTTCTCAAGGGCTTTGGTACGAATGACGTGAAGCGGCTGGTTGGGATTGGCTTCGACCTGCGTGGGCTGGCCGTTCACCACCATCGTGATCTCGATCTTGCCCGGCCCGCCGCCGTGATTATCGCCCTTACCCGAATCCTTCGACATTGTCCTACTCCTGTGGCTTGCCAACCGTCCCACGCCCTGGCGCCCACCTGCGAGTGAGACCGGCGGTCTTCAATCGTTCACCCGGCGCCACGGCCGCGAGTACGCGAAAGACAGGGGATAAGCTACCGAATCGGTGCTTGCCTTCTTTTATGGGTGACTTGAGCCGCAAGTAAATGGTCTCAAATTGCTCCTCACAACTATAATCGATTATAGCAATGCGAAAATATTGGCGACACGCCTATTCATCTGCTCTCTCACTCGCCTGCTCCGTGCTTGGCAAGGGGAGCTTTGACTGCGTCACGCGTCCCCCAATCCTGCAACGCATTCACCCGAGCCTGCGCGACACCAGCGCCCGCACCGGCCGTGATCCGCAGAACGAAACGCTGATCGTGGCGTTCTATCGCGAACTGGCGCTGCTGTTCTGGCTAGACGATTGCAACGACGTTGGCCTGATCGCGCCGGAGCAGCTCGCCGCCGTGGAGCAGGCGCTGGGGCACGGCGTACCGTGCGTTCTCTCCGGATTCGAGGGCTGCGCTCAGCTGCGCGCTTCGCTGGTGCTGGATCGGCGAACGGCGCCGGCCACGGTGGCCGCTGGCTGGGAGTACATCCATTTCGAACACTGCGCACTGCCCGAGTTGGACCTGACGCAGATCGACCTGCGCGCCTCGCTGCTGGGCAAGGCTATGCGCGCGCCGCTGCTGATCAGCTCTATGGCCGGCGGCATGCCACGGGCCGAGGCCATCAACCGGCATTTGAGCGAGGCAGCGCAAGCCTTGCGGATCGCCATGTGCGGTTCGCAGCGTGTGAGCCTGCAATCCCGTAACTCCCAGGGGCTAACGCGCGCGCTGCGCCGCCTGGCGCCAGACATTCCCTTGCTGGCCAATATCGGCGCCGCGCAACTGCGGGAGGCCGACGGCCTGGACCTGGCGCGTCGCGCGGTGGACGCGCTGGAGGCCGATGGGCTCATCGTCCATCTCAATCCGCTGCAGGAAGCGGTACAGCCGGGAGGGCGACCGCGACTGGCGCGGCGTCCTGGCGCTGATCGCTGGCGCCGCGCGCATCGTGGGCGTGCCGATCGTGGCCAAGGAAGTGGGGGCGGCCTGTCCGCCTCGGTGGCCTGTGCGCTCGTCGAGGCGGGCGTGGCGGTAATCGATGTCGCCGGCGCCGGCGGCACCAGTTGGGCCGCAGTGGAGGGCGAGCGCGCCCGCAATGCCGCCGACCGTGCAGTGGCGATGTCATTCGCCAATTGGGGGATTCCCACCCTGACCAGCGTGCAGGCGGTGCGTCGGGCGCTGCCAACGGTGAAGCTGATCGCGTCGGGCGGGATCCGCGATGGCGTCGACGTGGCCAAGGCCATCCGCCTGGGCGCGGACATCGCCGGGCAGGCGGCCAGCGTGCTGGGCGCGGCGACAGTGTCCACCGAGGCCGTTGTCGCGCATTTCGAGATCGTCATCCGCCAGTTGTTGGGTCACCATCAAACCAATTTGACGCCCCGGGACAATATCGTCCGGCATTGTCCGGTGTGCGACGATGTTGGGGATGCGACATAGGCGGATTGCCGTGTATTAAACCGCTTTTCCTTTGGCACGCATATTGCGCCCTATCGGTAAACCTCGTCATGGGCCGGCGGCAATCGCTCGGAGATTGTCGAAATAGCACAATCTGCCGGGGTGACATCCGGCCCGACTAGAGCAGGACCTTTCAGATGATGCAGAAAAGCAAGCGGCCATACTCGCGGGGAAATAGTCGCGTCAGGGCTGCATGGACGCTCTTTCCTGGTTGTTTCGGCGACGGACGCCAACTCTTCAATCGGCACCCGAACCAGTGCCTGGATGTCCAAGG
>NZ_RZSB01000119.1:0-11089 GCF_004023285.1 Mesorhizobium sp. M2A.F.Ca.ET.067.02.1.1 | reverse complement strand
CCTTGGCTGCGCCCGTCGCCCCGCCGATGACCGCGATGTTGAGCGCGTCATTGGCGAGCAGCGCGACGATGCCGAGCGTCTTGTGGTCCTGCGCCTGCACAGCAGTTGAAACGATCATCGTTCCAGCGGTCAGTAAGGCAAGCAAAAGCCTTTTCATCTGGGAAATCCTCCTCTCCCGTTGGTGCCGGCCCATGGCGGACCGACCGTTCCCTCTCCTCGGACTCGACCAGGGGCGCCGGGACACCGGCTTCGCCGTGTCCGTCGGGCACCCCTGCCGGCCGCTTGCATGCACCCCTCCGCTGCGGCTCTCACGAGCCAACATGAGACAGAGGCGCCTGCCGCTTGATCTTGGTACCGGTACCATATGGCAGTTTTAGCAGACCGGCAATAGCCGCCGTCAACCCGCCCGAGAAATTCGCCGTTGCGACATCACATGCGATTTGAAATCGACGAGTTCACGTTGCCAAGCTGATTTTTCTTGTTATCGGTATCAGGCTAGGGCTATGGCTGAGGCGGTCTAAGTGGAGAGCGCCGCGAGCGCGTAACAGCTCGAGCGAGATGGGAGCAGACATGAAAGTGACCTATGACTTTTCCGGCAAGAACGTCATCCTGATCGGCGGGACGACCGGCATCGGGCGGGCAACGGCGCTGGCCTTCGCCAAGGCCGGAGCCAATCTCTACGTCTCCGGCATCGGCGCGGACTCCGGAGAAAGCCTCAAGACAGAGGTCAAGCCGCTTGGCGTCGAGATCGAATTCGAGGAAGTCGACGTTCGCGACAGCAAGGCGATGGCGGCCCTGCACAAGCATGCCTTCGAGCGGTTCGGGCGCATCGACATCGCCTTCAACAATGCCGGCGTCCCGGGCAAGACCGTGCCAGTGCACGAGCTCGATGACGAAGATTACGACCTGCTGATGGACGTCAATCTGCGCGGCATCTTCAACGGCCTCAGGCATCAGGTCCCGCACATGACCGCCAAGGGCGGCGGCGCGATCGTCAACACCTCGTCGCTGTTCGGCGTCATGGGCTTCGCCACGACCGCGGTCTATTGCGCCAGCAAGTGGGGCGTGATCGGCCTCACCAACTCGGTGGCGTTGGAAGTCGCGCGCAAGAACATCCGCGTCAACGCCATCGCGCCTGGCTCGGTGATGACGCCGCTGCTGCGCGGCATGTTCGGCAGCGAGCAGAGCGCCAAGGACACGGTGCTGCCGATGATCCCGATGGGCCGCATCAGCGACCCGTCCGAAATCGCGCAGCTGGTGCTTTTCCTGTCATCGGACGCCGCATCCTTCATCACCGGGCAGGCCGTGGTGATCGACGGCGGCGGCTTCGTCGCGGGCGCCGACAAGCTCTGACGCTTTCAAGGCTGGGGCACAGCCCCCAGCCTTGTTCCTCTTCATTCAGGCGACGCAGCTCTTCTCGCCCTTGGCGAGGGCGATCTCCACCACTTGGAGACCTTTGTCCGTCAGTCGCGACGGGAATGTCGTGCGTAGCCGGTCTTCATGCACCGGTATCACCCTGCGCACCTCGCCACCGACCGATTTCAGCATCTCGGCGCTGGAGAAGATCAGATTGTGCTGGCTGCCGACGGCAAGCCCGATGGGCACGATCTGCGGCGCTGCCGGATCGAGCCCGGTCAGGTTGTCGTAGGTGTAGATGAGATCGCCGGCGAAGATCCAGCGATCCTCGCCGGCGCTGGTGCCGTCGTTGCGGACAGTCACATACATGCTGCCATAAGTGTGGGTGTCGGCGGCGAGATGGACGTCGATCCCCGGCAGCACGTTCTCCTGGTCGCCATCGATGCAGATCATGCGACCTTCCTTCGCCGCCTCGACCGCTCGCACGATATCGGCCGGATCGCCGCCGCCGACGAGGAACCGGTATTCCGGCCCGAGCGTGAGCGCCCACACCCATTTGTCCAACTCGCTCTTCTGGACGTAGAATTTGGCGTTGGGGAACAGATGCATGGCGCCCATATGGTCGAAATGGGCATGGGTAATGAAGACGCTGGTCACGTCCTCCGGCTTCACGCCGCATTCGGCGAGGACCGCGCGCGGACCGTGATAGTTCGAGACGCCATAGGCGGTGGCCAGTTGCTCGCCGTAAGCGACATGGTCGTAGCCGGTATCGATCAGGATGGTTTCGCCACCGCCCTTCAGCAGCGCGTAGGCATAGGGAAGCTTGCGCGTGCCCTGGTGCTGCGGCCCGTACATCATGACGCTGAAGGGGAACTTCTCCACCGCCGCGTATTCGAGCACCCAGATCGAGTAGTGTGCCATTCAATCCTCCTGATTGATTAGATGCCTTGCCCGGACAGGCCCGGCGCGTGGACGGCGCAACAGGCCTGTCCGAAATCGATGAGCTCGAAGCCGGGCAACAGGCGCGACGTCGCCCGCAGATGGTCGCTCGTCGCGCGAAGTGCGCGTGTCAGCGTGTCGAACCGTTTGTCCGACCTGTCCTGCGCCCCGCGGCACGCCGTCGCCGCGGCGCAGGCTTCCATGAGCGTCTCGGCCGCACCGCGCATGTGATGGTAGTGGTGCGCGGCCGGCTCTGGCGCCTGCAGGCCGCGAACCGCTTCTGCCGCTTGCATGACGGCCTGTCTTGTTCCAGCCAAAGCGCCCTCGGCCAGCGCCGCCTGGCGGCGCGACGTCAGCAGGAACAGCGCGTAGCCGGACAGTTGGGTCATGGTCTGGCTGATCAATTGCTGCGCGTCACGCGCGGAATCGGCATAGCGCAGCAGCGACTGCTCCGTCACGCCGACGCAGGAATACACGCCCATTGCAATCCTCCACGCCGGCATCGCGGCGTCCTCCTCGCTTGGGCATTACCCGATTTTGATATCGGTAACAACAGAATTGCTGCAATCGGCGCCAACGGCTTGTTTGTTCGATAAGGGAATGATTTGATGCGCCCCGGCCGGACCGAGCGTAACCAAGATGCCCAGGCGATCCTCTCAGAACCAAGAAAGACGCAATGGCAGCGCCAGAATGCGCGACGTAGCGGTTCGCGCCGGTGTCTCCACCATGACCGTCTCGCGGGTCCTGAACGAGCCCGGCAAAGTGTCAGAGGAGATGCGCGAGCGTGTGCTGACGGCGGTCCGCGAGATCGGCTATCTGCCGAACCATCTGGCGGGCAGCTTGTCCTCGAATCGCTCAACGACCATCGGGCTGATCGTTCCAAGCATCGACAACTCGATCTACACGCAGACGATCAAGGGCCTGTCAGAGGTCCTGAAGCGCTCTGGTTTCCAGCTGATGATCGCGGAATCGGGCTATGATCCCAATGAGGAAGAGGAGCTCATCACCGTCTTCCTCAGCCACCGGGTCGGCGGGCTCGTCCTGCACAGCACCGAGCATACGCCACAGGCGATCGAGAAGATCCGCAAGTCGGGCATTCCGGTCGTCGAGAACGGCAACATCCCCAAAGAGCCGCTCGACATGGTCGTAAGCTATTCAAATCGCGATGCTTCTTACGCGATGACCATGCATCTGGGCAGGCTCGGCTATCGCAAGATCGCCTTCGCCAGCCTCTATACCGTGCATAATGACCGCTCGCAGGACCGCCTCAAGGGATACCTGGCGGCGCTCAAGCAATTGGGTCACGAACCTGATCCGCGCATGGTCCTGGAAACGGGACGCGGCCTTGCCGCTGGCGCCGAAGTAGTCGCGCGGGTAATGCAGAGCGTGCCGGAGGTCGACGCGCTTTTCTGCGCCGGCGAAGTCCTGGCCGTCGGCGCGCTGTTCGAGTGCCAGCGACGCGGCTGGTCAGTACCCGGCCGCATCGCGCTCGCCAGTTTCGACGACGTCGACCTGTTGCGGCATGTCAGCCCCTCCATCACCACCTTGCGGCTGCCGCGCTACGACATAGGCGAGCGGACGGCGCGGATCCTGCTCAGCCGCATCATCGACGGCGCCGATCACCTGCGCGGCAGCGTCGTCGACCTCAAGTTCGAAGTGATCCAGCGCGAGAGCACCTGACCCACCCCGAGCACCGGTATCGCAACACGGCTCCCCGCTTTTCTGCGATTGCATTCTGTTACCGGTACCAATATAAAGTCGAGACCTGCGCAGCAGTCGCCTGCCTGGCGGACTATCGTAGGAATGAGGGGCTTGGCAATGCTCGCAGAATGGCGGAACAGGATTTGAGCTTGTCGAAGGAAGCTGAGAGAGCAGCGCCCTCCACCCGGGCGAAGCCGCTCAACGAATGCACCGCCTTGATCACCGGCTCCACCGCGGGTCTCGGGCAGGCGATGGCTGCAAGGCTTGCAGAGGCCGGTTGCGGCGTAATACTGCACGGTCTGGAAGACGCCGAGCAGATCGAGGCGCAACGCGACGATCTCGCCCGTAAGACGGGCGCCCGTGTTGCCTACCACAAGGCCGATCTCTCGACGCTATCGGGCGTCGAAGGACTGATCAATGCTGCGATGTCGGTGCTCGGTCCGATCGACATCCTCGTCAACAATGCTGTCGTCCGGCACTTCGCTCCGGTCATAGAGTTCCCGACCGAGCAATGGGACCTGGCGCTGGCGGTCAACCTCTCCGCCGCGTTCCACGCCATCCGGCTTCTGCTCCCGAACATGCGCAGCCGGAATTTCGGCCGGATCTTCAACATTACCTCCGTCTACGGCATGCGCGGAACGACCGATCGCGTCGGCTATGTGACAACGAAGTCTGCTATCCTCGGCTTGACCCGCGCCGTGGCGTTGGAGAACCTGGATCGCGACGTGACCTGTCACAGCCTCTGCCCGGGTTCGGTGCTGACGCCCGGCACGGAAGAACGGGTGGAGAGGCTAATGGCCGAGCGCCGCATCGACCGGACGGCGGCCGAGCGGCTCTTCCTCGAGGGCAAGCAGCCGGGCGGCAACTTCGTCTCGGCCGGGAGCATCTCGGACCTGCTCGTCTTCCTGTGCGGGCCGATCGCCCGGGACATGACCGGATCGGTACTGCCGGTCGAAGCAGGCTGGCTGGCAAGTTGAGCTAGGGTCGAAGCAGACCGGCATCGCCTGCGCGGGAGTAATGTCTAGAGGAGCGATCCATGGACGAATTGTACGAAGTCTACGCCGTCCGTTACGGCCACCACGACCGCAACGCGGCAGCGAATTTCATCGGCGGCGACCCGCATGACGGGCCGATGCCGCTCGACTATTTCGTCTGGGCGATCGTCGGCAAGTCGCGCACTTTCGTGTTCGATACGGGCTTCGACGCGAAAGTCGCGGACCGGCGCCAGCGAAATCTGCTGCGCCCGGTCGGCGATGGATTGAAGATGATCGGCATCGATCCGGACAAGGTCGAGGACGTCATTATCTCGCATATGCATTTCGACCATGCCGGCAATCACGAGCTGTTCCCGAAGGCTCGCTATCACGTCCAGGACGTGGAGATGGCCTACTGCACGGGACGCTGCATGTGCCACAGCTATCTCAGGCATCCGTTCGACTATGAGGACGTGGCCAGCATGATCGGCAAGCTCTATGCCGGGCGCGTGACCTTCCATGACGGCGTCTCCGAGGTCGCTCCGAACCTCACCGTGCATCGTGTCGGCGGCCACTCAAAGGGCCTGCAGGTGATCCGGGTGAAGACGCAGCGCGGGTGGGTGGTGCTGGGCTCCGACGCATCGCATTTCTACGCCAATTTCGAGCAGAACCGGCCCTTCCCGGTGCTGGAAAGCGCAACCGACATGCTGGACGGCTACGCCACCATGAAGAAGCTCGCCAGCACGCCGAACCACATCATCCCGGGCCACGATCCGCTGGTGCTCGCCCGCTATCCCGCGGCGCTGGCGGGCGTGGACGACATCGTGCGCCTCGACCTCGACCCGATCGCCGGAGCGCCGTGAGCGCCTTTTTGATCGGCGCCCCTGATGGTCGAAAGCCTTGGGGCGTTCGTCGCAAAATCGTATGGAGACGACAATGACTGATCTCAAGCTCGGGCTGGCTGGCGCCGGCAGGATGGGAACGCCGATGGCGAAGCGCCTGATGGCGGCAGGCTATAGCGTGAGCGTCTATGACACCAATGCGGCCGCCGTCGAGGCATTGGCCGCGCAGGGCGCCGGCAAGGCCGCGACACCCGCGGAGCTGGCGAAGCGCTGCGACGTGGTCCTGCTTTCGCTGCCGACGCCGGAGATCGTGCAGGCCGTCTGCCTTGGCCAAGACGGGCTCACCTCCGCCAAGGGCGCGAGCATCGTCATCGACCTCTCGACCACCGGTCCGCGGACGGAGCGCCTTGTCGCGCAAGGCCTCAAGGCGGCCGGCATCTCGCTGGCCGACTGTCCGGTGAGCGGCGGCGTGGGCGGCGCCGAGAAGGGCACGCTGGCGATGATGGCCGCCTGCGACGACGCGACGATGGAAACGATCCGCCCGGTGCTCGAAACGCTAGGCAAGCCGGTCCATGTCGGCCTGGAGCCCGGCATGGGCCAGATGATCAAAGTGATCAACAATTTGATGTCGGTGACGGCTTTGTCGATCGCTTCCGAGGCGCTCGTGCTCGGCACCAAGGCCGGGCTCGATCCGGACGTCATGCTTGAGGTCATCAATTCGGGCAGCGGCAGTTCCAACGCGACATTGACCAAGATCCCGAAATTCGTCCTTACCCGCGGCTTCGATTTCGGCTTCGCCATCGGGCTGTCGGCCAAGGACATTCGCCTTTGTCTCGAGGAGAGCGACGCGCTGGGCGTGCCGATGATCGTCGGCGGCGCGGTGCGGCAGTTGCTGACCGTGGCGAAGAGCGACCTCGGCGCCGATGCGGACCTGACCGAAATCATCAAGCCGATCGAGGGTTGGGCCGGCGTGACGGTCGCCAGCAAGAAGGCCCAGGCCTGACGCCGGCCGGAACGAGTCCGATGAGCGGCACTTCCCCTCAGGCGATTGCTCCGGGCCTGTCGCGCAGGCTTGCCGCGTTCGTGCGCAATTCGCAATGGAACGACGTGCCGGAGCCGGTGTGCGAGCATGCGCTGCGCGCCCTCTTCAACGGCTTCGGGACCGCGCTTGGAGGTTCGTCCGACCAGGCGATCCTGCGCCTTGCGGCGAGCCTCGCGCCCTTCTCGGCGGGGTCGGCGGCGACCGTTGTCGGTCATGGCGCGAAGCGGGATGCGTCGACCGCTGCCTTTCTCAACGCCGCGTCAATGAACGTGTTCGATTTCGACGACACCCATCAAGGCACGATCATCCATCCGACCGCGCCCGTGGCCCCCGTCGTCCTTGCCCTCGCCGAACTACGGCCGGTCAGCGGGACCGAGCTTCTGCATGCCTTCGTTCTCGGCGTGGAGGTGACCTGCCGGATCGGCAACGCGATCTCGCCGGGCCACTACAATCGCGGCTGGCACATCACGTCGACCTGCGGAATCTTCGGCGCCGCGGTAGCCGCGGCGAAGCTGCTCGATCTGACCGAGGAGGAAATCCTCTGGGCCTTCGGCAATGCGTCCGCCCAGGCTTCGGGTCTCGTCGAGACACTGGGCTTCATGGCGAAGAGCGTGGGCGTCGGCACCGCCGCGCGCGGAGGCCTGCTCGCGGCGCTGATGGCGAAGGGCGGGGTCGAAGGACCGCCGATGCCCCTCGAAGGCCCGCGCGGTTTCCTCAAGGTGTTGTGCCACGCGCCAAAGCCTGAGCTGATCGAGCGCGAACTCGGCAGCGACTGGGAAAACCTGCGCAACATGTTCAAGCCATATCCCTGCGGCGTGGTGCTCAACCCCGTTATCGACGCATGCCTTGACCTGCATCGGAAACCTGATTTCTCCGCCGATCTCGTCAGCGACATCACCGTGCGCGGCTGCCCTCTGCTCAAGGCCCGCGCCGACAGGCCCGATGTCACCACGGGCAGGGAAGCGCAGGTCAGCGCGCAGCATGCTGTCGCCGTCGCCCTGTTGCGCGGCACGGCCGGCGCCGCCGATTTCAGCGACGCGGCTGTGAACGATCCTGACGTGAAGGCATTGCGCGCCAAGGTGCGTCCGATCGAGACGGACGAAGCCATTCCGGTCGAGGCGGCCTATGTCTCCGTCCGCTGCAGCGATGGGGCGCATTTCGAGGTGCGCGAGCTGGCCGCCACGGGCAGTCCGGCACGGCCGATGACGGACGCCGCGCTGCGCGATAAGTTCGCCGCCCTCGCCGAGTACGGCAGCCCGGCGATCGATGCCGGCGCGCTTGCCGATAGCCTGTGGGCGCTTCGCGACGTCAGCGACGTCGGTTCGATCATGGCGCTGGCCCGGCCAAAGGCATAGGCCGCACGCCGTCGTGCCCGACCTCAGCGATTGTGCTGCGGCGGCTTCCAGACATGGGTGGAGATGATGTCCCTCAGTTCCGTGCGCACGGCACGGAACAGCGGCCGGAATGTCGAGGACATCGGTTTCTGCGACGAGGTCGCGAGGATCAGCTTGCGGGTGATCTGCGGGTCGAACGGCCAGACCTCGATACGGCCGGCTTCGGCAAGCAGGTGCACGGACGCATAGGGCAGGACCGTGTAGCCGCCGCCCTCCTCGACAAGCAGCAGCGTCGACGGCATCGCCTCCAATTCCATCTCGATGCGCGGGTAGATGCCGTGCTCGGCGACGATGTTGTCGATCAGCCGGCGCAGGCCATGCGGCCGGCTTGGCAGGATCATCGGCAGTTCCGCTAGCACGCCGAGGCCAACCGGACCGCGCGGCAGCAGAGGCTCGGGCAGCGCCGGGCCGATCAGGAAAAGCTCGTCATCGGCAAGCGGCTCGGTCAGCACCGAAGGGTGATTGGGCGAGTTGTAAAGCACCGCAGCGTCGATGCGGCCGGCGATCAGCCACTCCAGGATGTGGCCGCTGAAGCCTTCGATGACCTGCAGGGCGACGTTCGGGAACTCGTTCTTGATCTTCTTGACCAGCGGCACCGTCAGCACCGTCCCGACGGAGGGCGGAACGCCGAGCACCAACCTGCCGCGTGGCGAAGCCCTGAGATTGGATACGGCGTTCTGCGCGAGCCGCATGCGCTCGACGATCTCGTCGGCATGCGATTTCAGGAGCGCTCCGGCTTCGGTCAGCACCACGCCGCGACCGTTGCGGTGGAACAACTCGACGCCGAGCTCTTCCTCGAGCCCGCGGATATGGCGCGTGATCATCGGCTGGGTGACATTAAGGTCGAGGGCGGCCTTCGAGAAGCTGCCCGCCGAGCCGACGGCGATGAATACCTGAAGCTGCTTCGTGTCCAACTCAAACCACCCAACCCGCCGCCGGGCGGTGCCTGCCCGAAGCCTTTCTACGTGCGGAAAGGATATTTCACGCCGCGCACGTTCAGGAACACGGCATAGACCGAAGTCGTCGCCGTGATGAAGAGCCGATTGTGCCGCGCGCCGCCAAATGCCACATTCGCCACCATCTCCGGCACCAGGATCTTGCCGATCAATTCACCGGCCGGCGTGTGGCACTGGACGCCGTCCCAAGCGCTGATCCAGAGGTTGCCGGCGATATCAATCCGAAACCCGTCCGGAATGCCCGGCGATATTTCGGCGAACACACGCGAATTTACCAGCCTGTCGCCGGCAACGTCAAACGACCTGACGTGGTGCGGCGCGCTGCGGTCGGTCAGATAACCGGAATCGGCGATGTAGAGCGTCTTCTCGTCGGGCGAGAAGGCAAGGCCGTTGGGCATCGAAAAATCATCGGCGACGACAGCGATGCGGCCGGATTGCGGATCGATGCGGTAGACGCGGCAACCGGGCTGCTCCTGGTCGGCCCGGCGCCCGACATAATCGGAGATGATGCCGTAGTTGGGATCGGTGAACCAGATGCTGCCGTCCGACTTGACCACCACATCGTTCGGCGAGTTGAGCCGCCTTCCCTCGAAGGAGTCCGCGAGCACGGTGATCGAGCCGTCCCATTCGGTACGCACGACACGGCGCTCGCCCTGCATGCAGGTGACAAGCCTGCCTTCGCGGTCGCGGGTGCTGCCGTTCGGATTAGCGACATTGCCGCGGAACAGCGAAACCGCGCCGGTCTCCTCGTCCCAGCGCAGCATGCGGTCGTTGGGAATGTCGCTCCAGACCAACGTGCGCAGGTCGGCGAAATAGACCGGCCCTTCCGCCCAGCGGTTGCCGGTGTGCAGCGTCTCTAGGAAGGCGACCGGATCGATAAGGTCGCCGAAGCGCGGATCGATGATCTCGTAGCAGGACATCGGCTGTCTCGCTTATGGCAGGCGAATGGCGATGGTGTGGATTGGCGGACCGGACGGTGGACCGTGCGACCCGCCAATATTCAGCGCTGGACGAACGGGGCCGGAATGGAGTTCCCGGCATCGATCCAGACGCTCTTTTCCTGGAGATATTCGTAGATGGCGGTGCGGCCGTTCTCGCGGCCAAAGCCCGACTGCTTGTAGCCGCCAAAGGGCGAGAGATAGCTCGTCGCGCGGTACATGTTGACCCACACGATGCCGGCTTCCAGCCGGTCCGGCAGCCGGATGCCGCGTCCTATGTCCTGCGTCCACAATCCGGCGGCGAGGCCATAGATGCTGTCGTTGGCGATGGCAACGGCTTCGTCCTCATCCTCGAACGGAATGATCGAAAGAACCGGGCCGAACACCTCTTCCTGGGCGATGCGCATCGACTGGCTGACATAGCCGAAGATGGTCGGCTCGACGAACCAGCCATCGGCGATCGCCTTGTCCTCCGGCACCTTGCCGCCGAGAAGCTGCTGGGCGCCCTCGTCCCGGGCGATGCCGATATAGTCGAGGACCTTCTTGTGTTGCGGCAGCGTCGTGATTGGCCCGACCTGGGTATCGGGATCGAGCGGGTCGCCGATCCTGGCGGTTTTCGCGAACGCGACCAGCTTTTCGGCCACCTGATCGTAGACGGAGCGCTGCACCAGCGCCCGCGAGCCGGCAATGCAGGTCTGGCCGGTCGCGGCGAAGATGCCCGAGACCAGCCCGGGGATCGCGGCCTCCAGCTTGGCGTCGGCGAAGACGATGTTCGCCGACTTGCCGCCGAGCTCCAGCGTCACCTTCTTCAGCCCGCCGGCCGCGGCCTGGTA
This sequence comes from Mesorhizobium sp. M2A.F.Ca.ET.067.02.1.1, assembly GCF_004023285.1. Lineage (NCBI taxonomy): Bacteria > Pseudomonadati > Pseudomonadota > Alphaproteobacteria > Hyphomicrobiales > Phyllobacteriaceae > Mesorhizobium > Mesorhizobium sp. M2A.F.Ca.ET.067.02.1.1. The sequence goes on along the minus strand of NZ_RZSB01000119.1, from coordinate 114 downwards.
GACGCGCCGGCCGGTGGCGTCGCCGCCGGTGAAGGCGACCTTCGCCACGCCGGGATGCGTGACCATGCGGTCGCCGATCTCGTGGCCGAAGCCGGTGATGATGCTGACGACTCC
>NZ_RZSB01001199.1:0-1059 GCF_004023285.1 Mesorhizobium sp. M2A.F.Ca.ET.067.02.1.1 | reverse complement strand
GTTCCTCCAGCCAGCAGCGCGTCCGCGTCAATTCCTCCAGTTCCGCGGCGCCGACCGGCATGAGGAAGAAGCCGCGCTGGTCATGCCGCCCGAGCAGGCCCTCGGCGGCAAGGCGGTTGAGGGCCTCGCGCACCGGTGAGGCGCCCGCCCCGTAGCGCGAAACGACCCACTCGACACGCAGCTTGCTCTCAGCCTCCAGCGCGCCGCGCAAAAGATCGTCGCGGAGCTGTTGGTACACTGAACTGGCCAGCGTGCTCTTGGCGCCCTTGCCGTCGCCCGGATCGGCAGTTCCGTGTGTCAAATGAACTCCTATTGCTTGCCCAGTTTTGTCAGGGCCCCTCGGTCAAGCAATTTCCCGTACATATATCATACAGCCGGGCAAGGGGGGCTCAAGCGGTAGATGATGATATTCGACTTTAAGACAAGGCGGATGGTCTATTGAATGTTTGAAGTAGAATCTCGACAAAGAAACCGCTGTTTCCGTACGACGTTATATATACTGAACAGTCGTTCAATGAGCGCTTCGGCCTTGCAACTCGGGCGAGAGGCGGGCCGGTTGTATATTAACTGGCAGCCTTGTCGGCAGCCGTGCGAATCGCTTCAATGTTTGTCCTGTAGGCTTCGACGCTGCCGCCCTTGAAGACGGCGGCGCCCGCCACCAGCACATTGGCGCCGGCCGCGGTCACCAGCGGTGCGGTCTCGGCCGAGACGCCGCCGTCGATCTCGATATGGATCGGCCGGCTGCCGATCAGCGCCTTCACCCGGCTCACCTTGTCGACGATCGCCGGGATGAAGGCCTGCCCGCCGAACCCCGGATTGACGGTCATGATCAGGATCAGGTCGAGCCGGTCGAGCACATATTCGATCGCCGTCTCCGGCGTCGCCGGGTTCAGCGAAACGCCGGCTTTCTTGCCGAGGCTCTTGATGGTCTGCAGCGAGCGGTCGAGATGCGGCCCGGCCTCGGCATGCACCGTCATGCCGTCGCAGCCGGCCTCGGCGAAAGCCGCCAGGTAAGGATCGGCCGGCGCGATCATCAGATGGCAGTCGAAAAAGGCCTTG
>NZ_RZSB01001198.1:0-1064 GCF_004023285.1 Mesorhizobium sp. M2A.F.Ca.ET.067.02.1.1 | reverse complement strand
CGTTGTAGGAGGCGACGACAATTTCAGTGTCGTTGACTCGCTTGCGCGGCGTCGCCTTCGCCTTGCGCGCGTTCCTGGCGCGGATCGACAGGAGCACGGTCCCCGGCAGGCTGCGTCCCTTGATGTCGTCTATCTCCATGATCCTGCTGCTCGATTTCCTGCTCTAAAGATAGGGCGATCCCAGCCACAGCAAACGGTCGAAGACGCGGACTACGAATGGTCTTGCATTCAGCGTCTGCAGCGTCACCGGCTGGGCGGTCGAGATGGCGGCCGCGATGCGGGCGTCGATCTCGGCGGCGAAGTTTTTGTCCAGGACTTCCATGTCGATCTCGAAATTCAGCCTCAGCGAGCGCGCGTCCAGATTGGAGGAGCCGACATAGGCCCACACGCCGTCGATCGCCATCAGCTTGGAATGATCGAACGAGCCCTCGTGGCGCCAGACCCGGCAATAATGCTTCAGCACCTGGTCGAACTGCGCCGTCATCGCATGATCGACGAGGAAAAGATTGTTCACCGCCGGCACGACGATGTCGATTTCGACGCCGCGGCGGCCAGCCGTGGTCAGCGCGCTGATGAACTCCCGGTCCGGCAGGAAATAGGGCGACATGATGCGGATCGACTTGCGGGCGACCGAAAAAGCGCCCATCAAAAGCTTGAGGTTGGTTTCGTTGGAGGCGTCCGGCCCGGTCGCCACCGCGCGCACCAGCACCGGCTGCCCGGGCGGCGGCGCGGCGCGCTCGACCTGCCAGGGCCCGTCCTTCAGGGCCTCGTTGCCGGCAAAGCGCCAGTCCTCGGCCGCAACCGAGAACAGGTCGGCCACAACCGGCCCGGTGACCTCGAAATGCGTATCCCGCGAACTTTCGGAACCGGCGAATTCGGCGGAGAATCCCTTGCGGATGTTCATGCCTCCCGTGAACGCCACCGCGCCGTCGACGATCAGGATCTTCCTGTGCGTCCTCAGATTGGCATAGGGAAGCCTCAGGCCCATCACGATGTTGCCGTTGAAGAGGTCGACGATGACGTCGACCTCCCTGAGTTGTTTCAGGATGCTCGGCACCGAATCT
>NZ_RZSB01001197.1:0-1071 GCF_004023285.1 Mesorhizobium sp. M2A.F.Ca.ET.067.02.1.1 | reverse complement strand
ACATTGCGCAGATAGGGCCCCCAGCCGAGCTGCATGCCATAGAGCGGCGCGTTCTCGACGACATTGCCGGAAACCGTCGTGTCGGCCTCGGCGCTGATGCCGACGCCGAAACCGGGCGGATCGGCGGTGTAAGGGCCAACCGTCGTCAGGTTGCGCACGATGTTGTTCGAGCAGACGGCCATGCGGCCGCCTTCGTTGAAATTGACGATCGAGATACCGTTGGCGGCGCCGTCGACGAGGTTGTTGCTGAGGATCGCGCCTTCGAAGGAGAATTCCGAATAGATCCCGGTCTCGCCGGAGCGCGAGCAGGTGTTGCCGGTGATCTGCAAATTGCTGGCGCTGTTGGCGCGGATCGCGGTGAAGGCGCAGTCAGAGACAACGTTGCCGGAGATGATGACGTTGCCGGCGCGGAAGGCATTGATGCCGTTGCCGTTCTGGCCGGTGCCGCCGCTGCGCGCGCCGATCCGCCGGACGCGGTTGCCGCTGACGATGGTGCCGTCTTCCGCCGCCTGCCAGCGATGCACCAGGATGCCGCCATTGGCGCAGTCGGACACGGTGTTGCCGGAAATCTCTAGCCCGCCGGCCTCGACCGAATAGATGCCGGCATCCGCCGCGCCGGAAATATCGCAGCGGCCGATGCGGCCGACGGCGTGCTCCAGCGCCAGCCCGTTCTTGCCGCTGCCGGTCACCTGGCAATTGTCGATTGTCAGATGGGCGACGCGGCGCAGGTCGAGCAGCCCCTGCGCGTAGTCGGCCAGCCAGCGGTTGCTGCCGTCGAAGACGAGGCCAGTCAGCTCGATATGCTCTGCCTGTTCCGCCATCATCAGATGGCCGTTGCCGCCATAGACGATGCGCGTCGCTCCCGGCACGCCCGACAGGCGCACGCGGGCAGGCAGCTTCAGGTTCGAGACGAGATAGGTGCCGGGCGGCAGGAACACCGGCTGGTCGCGATCGCTGGCCTCGGCCAGCATTTTGGCGAAAGCCTTGCTCTGGTCGTCGACCGCGCCTGGCTGCACGCCGATCTCGGTGGCATCGATCGAGCCGCGCATCGCGGCCATCTCGATGCCGGGC
>NZ_RZSB01001196.1:0-1076 GCF_004023285.1 Mesorhizobium sp. M2A.F.Ca.ET.067.02.1.1 | reverse complement strand
TTGCCTGCCTGCCGACGCTTTATTGGAGCCTCACGCATTTGGACGATCTGCTCTCGCACCAGGGAGGCCTAGGCGTCGCCGAAGGCGGCAGCATCGCGAAAACGGCACTTCTCGGCATCCGCAGGCTGGTCAACGCGATCGTCAATTTCGCTGGATTGCCAGTGGCGATCTTTGCCGTCGCCTACGGCCTGGCGATAAGAAAACAGACGGAACCGCCGCAGCCGGTACGGTGGCCGGAGAAACTGTCATGGCGAGCGATCGTCCTTGGCCTTGTGGTCATGGTAACGGTCGTGCTGGCGGCCGGCATCACGCAGTTTCGCGACCGCTGGATGCTGCCCATCTTCATCCTCCTGCCGGCGGCTCTTGCCATGCGCTTCGACGCCATGGGCCAGAGGGGCCGCAAGACGCAAGCCACCATCGTCTTCGTCGGCGCTCTTCTTGCCGTCCTTGTGCTGCCGCTGAGCTGGTACATGCATCTGCACGGCGGCGACAGCCGCGGCGGCGTCGTGCGTATGGATTACCGGTCGCTTTACGAGCAGATCAACGCTGACGGACCGGTCAAGACCGTGGTGTCGAGCTGGTTCTGGGTCGGCAATCTGCGCCTGGTCGACGCCGATCTTATCGCGCTCGATGACGAGACACCGGACTTCGCCCGGTCGATCCGCGAGCCGGCGGTGCTTGTGCTCGCCGATGACAGGGAATCGTCCTCGGACGTCTTCGAAGAGTTGGCGAGAGCCGGCTATGCGATGGACACTGTCCACCGCACTGTCAAGGTGCCGCAGGCGCTCGGCTTCCCGCCGCGCAAGGTCACGATCACCAAACTGCATAAGAAGATCGCGCCGTGAGTGCGTAGGGGGACGAATGGACAAGCTTGGCTTCGGCCGCCATCGCAAGATCATGCCCTTCGAACCCGGATCGATCGATGCGCTGCGCGCGGCCTCGCGCGAGAAGGCGGCCTCGCTCAACCAGCATGTGCTGGGCTATGGCGCGACAGCCGAGGCCGAATGGGCGGCTGCAGGCGCTGCCGCTCCAAACCTGGTTGCCATGCGGAGCTACCGGCTCGAGCGCATCCGCGC
>NZ_RZSB01001195.1:0-1079 GCF_004023285.1 Mesorhizobium sp. M2A.F.Ca.ET.067.02.1.1 | reverse complement strand
CCTTGGCCGCCCTCAGCAGGGCAACGCCGCCGCCGGGCAGGATGCCTTCCTCGACCGCGGCGCGGGTGGCGTGCAGCGCGTCGTCGACACGGTCCTTCTTCTCCTTGACCTCGACTTCCGTCGCGCCGCCGACGCGGATCACCGCGACGCCGCCGGCGAGCTTGGCCAGCCGCTCCTGCAGCTTCTCGCGATCATAGTCGGAGGTGGTCTCCTCGATCTGGGCCTTGATCTGCGTGACGCGGCCCTGGATCTCCTCCTTCTTGCCGGCGCCGTCGACGATGGTGGTGTTCTCCTTCTCGATCGCGACCTTCTTGGCGCGGCCGAGCATCTCCAGCGTGACGTTCTCCAGCTTGATGCCGAGATCCTCGCTGATGGCCGTGCCGCCGGTCAGGATGGCGATGTCCTCCAGCATGGCCATGCGGCGGTCGCCGAAGCCCGGAGCCTTGACGGCGGCGACCTTCAGCCCGCCGCGCAGCTTGTTGACCACCAGCGTGGCCAGAGCCTCGCCCTCGACATCCTCGGCGATGATCAGCAGCGGCTTGCCCGACTGGACGACGGCCTCGAGCACGGGAAGCAGCGCCTGGAGGTTGCCGAGCTTCTTCTCATGGATCAGCACATAGGGCTCGTCGAGTTCGACGCGCATCTTGTCCTGGTTGGTGATGAAGTAGGGCGAGAGATAACCGCGGTCGAACTGCATGCCTTCGACGACTTCCAGCTCGGTCTCGGCGGTCTTGGCTTCCTCGACGGTGATGACGCCTTCGTTGCCGACCTTTTCCATAGCCTCGGCCAGGAAACGTCCGATCTCGGCATCGCCATTGGCCGAGATGGTGCCGACCTGGGCGATCTCGTCGTTTCTGGTGATCTTGCGCGCATTGGTCTTGAGTTCGGCGACCACCGCATCCACCGATTTGTCGATGCCGCGTTTTAGATCCATCGGGTTCATGCCCGAGGCGACCGCCTTGGCGCCTTCGCGAACGATCGCTTGGGCAAGCACGGTGGCAGTCGTGGTGCCGTCGCCGGCGAGGTCGTTGGTCTTCGAGGCGACTTCGCGGACCATCTGGGCGCCCATATTCTCGAAC
>NZ_RZSB01001194.1:0-1081 GCF_004023285.1 Mesorhizobium sp. M2A.F.Ca.ET.067.02.1.1 | reverse complement strand
ACTCTTCCACGCTCAGCGTTTCCGCCCGCCGCGTCGGGTCGATGCCGGCCCGTGTCAGCAAAGCCTCGCCGCCCAGGCTCTTCACGCTTTGCCTCAGCATCTTGCGGCGCTGGCCGAAGGCCGCCTCGGTGACACGGCCGAGCTTCTTGCCGTCGACGGGCAGGGGAGACGGGCGCGGCACCAGATGCACGACGGAGGAGGTGACCTTGGGCGGCGGCGTGAAAGCCTGCGGCGGCACGTCGAAGGCGATCCTCGCCTCGGTGCGCCAGCCGGCCAGTACGCCGAGCCGGCCATAGGCGTCGCTGGCTGGACCCGCCGTGATGCGCTCCGCCACCTCGCGCTGGAACATCAGCGTCATCGACTGGTAGAAGGGCGGCCAGTCGTTGACCGTCAGCCAGCGGATCAGAAGCTCGGTGCCGATATTGTAGGGCAGGTTGGCGGCGATCTTCACCGGCCCGCCATTCGCCGTACCGGCAAGCGCGGCAAAATCCGTTTTCAGCGCATCGCCGGGAATGACCTCCAGGCGACCGGGATAGTGGCTGGAAACCTCGGCCAGCGCTTCGAGGCAGCGCTCGTCGCGCTCGATGGCGATCACGCGCCGCGCGCCGTTGAACAGCAGCGCCCGCGTCAGCCCGCCCGGGCCGGGACCGACCTCGATCACGGTCGCCTCGCTGAGATCGCCGGCGGCGCGGGCGATCTTGCTTGTCAGGTTGAGGTCGAGCAGGAAATTCTGCCCGAGCGCCTTCTTGGCCTGGAGTCCATGCCGCTCGATCACCGCGCGCAACGGTGGCAACCCGTCGATCGTCATGCGCTCGTTCAAGGCGTCCTCACGCGGCCGCGGCTTGGCGATCGCTGTCGGCCAGCCGGCGCGCCAGCCTGAGCGCCGCGATCAGGCTCTCGGCGCGGGCAATGCCCCTGCCGGCGATATCGAAGGCGGTGCCGTGATCCGGCGAGGTGCGGATGAAGGGCAGGCCCAGCGTCACATTGACCGCCTCGTCGAAGGCCAAGGTCTTGGCCGGAATCAGCGCCTGGTCGTGATACATGCACAGCGCCGCATCATAGGTGGCGCGCGCGCGTGGAT
>NZ_RZSB01001193.1:0-1084 GCF_004023285.1 Mesorhizobium sp. M2A.F.Ca.ET.067.02.1.1 | reverse complement strand
CCTCCCTGCCCTGCGGCACGAATGCGATGCCCGACCGGGCGCGGTCATACGCCGCGCTCCGGGCGAGCGCCTTCCCCTCGAAGGCAACGCTTCCGCTCGTCAGCCGGTGGTGGCCGACGATCGATCTCATCAAACTGGTCTTGCCGACGCCATTGCGGCCGAGCACGCAAGTAATCTTGCCGGCGCCCGCCTTCAGCGAAACGCCGCGCAGCGCCTGGGCGGCGCCATAGTGAAGCGTGGCATTGGAGACTTCGAGCATGGTCAGCCCCTTCTCCAGCGCTTCAGGAAAGCGAAATCGAAACGGTAGAACGGAACCCGCCAGACCATGCTCAGCGCCCCAGATAGACTTCGACGACGCGCTCGTCCGCCGAAACGAAATCGAGCGTGCCCTCCGACAGCACCGAGCCCTCATGCAGGCAGGTGACCTTGACGCCGAGCTCGCGCACGAAATGCATGTCATGCTCGACGACCACCACTGAATGGTCGCGGGCGATGTCCTTGAGCAGGCGCGCGGTCTCCTCGGTTTCGGCATCTGTCATGCCGGCGACCGGCTCATCGACGAGCAGCAGCTTCGGGTCCTGCGCCAACAGCATGCCGATCTCCAGCCACTGCTTCTGGCCGTGGCTGAGATTGGCTGCGAGCTCGTCGCGCTTGTCGCCGAGACGGATGATGCCGAGTATGTCGTCGATGCGCCGCGCCTCGGCGGCGGAACGGCGATGGAACAGCGCCGGAAATATCGAACGCGGCCCCTTCAGCGCCAGCATCAGATTGTCCTCGACGCTGTGGCTCTCGAAGACGGTCGGCTTCTGGAATTTGCGGCCGATGCCCATCATGGCGATCTCGGCCTCGTCATGGCGGGTGAGATCGACCTGGCCGTCGAAGAAGACTTCGCCCTCGTCCGGCCGCGTCTTGCCGGTGACGATATCCATCATCGTCGTCTTGCCGGCGCCGTTGGGCCCGATGATCGCCCGCATCTCGCCCTTGTCGAGCACCAGCGACAAATTGTTGATGGCGCGAAAACCGTCGAAGGAGACCGAGACGCCGTCGAGATAAAGGATGGTGTTCGACTTGTTCATGTTCGCTC
>NZ_RZSB01001192.1:0-1084 GCF_004023285.1 Mesorhizobium sp. M2A.F.Ca.ET.067.02.1.1 | reverse complement strand
GGCGGGCAGTATCCAGACGTCCTGCAAGGCCCTGCCTTCCAGAACCCAGCCGAAATGCACCTCGCCGCGACCGGTGAGCTTTGTGCCGTCCTCTAGAATGCGCGTGGCATCGAATGTCCAGGCGCCGATGAAGCGGCCGTAGAGCTTCAGCTTTTCGGCGAGATCCGGAATGGGGTCGTCGCTGTGCAAGGCTTCGGCAAAGGGATTAGTCATGGTTGCTGCCTCGTTTGTCAGGAGAGGGCAAGCAATAGGGGCAGGCGGGGTTCGCCGCTTGGGAAAAATTGCTATCGTTCGGGCATGACAACAGCGCAGAGAACTCTGGCTTCCGGATCAGGCTGGCAGGTGTCCGACGTGGTGTGTACCGCCGCCGCGGGCGACAGGCCGTTCGAGGAAGGACATCGCGGCTTCTGCGTCGCCGCGGTGGCCAGCGGCACGTTCCGCTACCGCACGCGCCAGGGCACGGCGATGCTGGCGCCGGGTGCCATCCTGCTCGGAAATCCCGGCGCCTGCTATGAATGCGGGCATGAGCACGGCGCCGGTGACCGCTGCCTTTCCTTCCATTTTTCGCCAGCCTATCTGGAGCGCGTCGTGGCCGAACTGCCGGGCGCGAAGCGGCTGGGCTTCGCCGATCCGCGCCTGCCGCCCTTGCCGGCGCTCGCGCCTTTGCTGGCCGAGGCGGAGGCTGCGCGCGAAAGGAGCGACAACGAGGCGTTCGAGGAACTCGGCCTACGCCTTGCCGGCGCGGTGGTCGCGGCTGCCGCCGGTTCTTTCAGAACGGCGCGGACACCAAGCCGCCGCGATCAGAAACGCGTTGCCGAAGCGGTGCGGCTGATCGAGCTCAATGCCGAGCGGCCGCTCTCGCTGGCCGAGCTCGCCGGCGCCACGGCGACGAGCCCGTATCATTTCCTACGCATCTTCCGGCATGTGGCCGGCATGACGCCCTATCAGTTCCTGCTCAGGACAAGGCTGCATCGGGCCGCCGTGCGGCTGCGCAACTCGGACGCGACGATCTCGACAATCGCCTTCGACACAGGCTTCAACGATCTGTCGAGCTTCAACCGTCGGTTTCGGCGCGAGATGGGAG
>NZ_RZSB01001191.1:0-1086 GCF_004023285.1 Mesorhizobium sp. M2A.F.Ca.ET.067.02.1.1 | reverse complement strand
GCATCTATCTGCCGGGACGCGTCGGCATTGTCGGCCGCTCCGGCACGCTGGGCTATGAAGCCGCATCGCAGATGAAGGCGCTGGGCATAGGTGTGTCGACCAGCGTCGGCATCGGCGGCGATCCCATCAACGGCTCGTCCTTCAAGGACATTCTGCAGCTCTTCGAGCGCGACGACGACACCGACGCCGTGGTGATGATCGGCGAGATCGGCGGCCCGCAGGAAGCCGAAGCCGCGATCTGGGCGCGCGACAACATGCGCAAACCCCTGATCGCCTACATCGCCGGGCTCTCCGCCCCGAAAGGCCGCCGCATGGGCCATGCCGGCGCGATCATCTCGGCGTTCGGCGAATCGGCCCAGGAAAAGGTCGAGATCCTCAAGGAAGCCGGCGTCGTCATCGTGCCGACCCCCGCCTCCTTCGGCGAAGTGGTGGCGGACACGCTGGCGCGGACGAAGAAGGCGGCGTGATCCAGCCCGAGCTTTTGAACCGGCTAGGAATACCAGGCGGTGGCGCGGTCTTCATGACCCGCCGCCGCTTTTCGTTTGGCAAACGAGCACCGCAGGCAGCAACGACAACAGTCGCAGGGTAGCGCTAATTCCAAGGCCTTTGGAGAAGGTTTGGTGCGGTCGAGAAGACTCGAACTTCCACGGGTTGCCCCACAGCGACCTCAACGCTGCGCGTCTACCAATTCCGCCACGACCGCACGTGGTAGGAGCCGGAACCGTCCGGCCCGGGGCCTGTAGCAAATCGTTTCCGGCGAAACAAGTGCGCTGAGCGGAATATTCGTCGCTCATTTGCACAACCCTCTACGGCCCGGCTTCACACCGGTGAAACTGGACGTTTTGGCCGATTGCCGCCATATGAGAGGAACATCGAGAAAGTTCCATGACAGAACGCAGCCAGATCGCCACGTCGTTCCTGCCCCTGCCCGGTTCGGCGCCGGTGGAATGGGTGATCGAACCAGGCCTGACCTCCTATCCAAACGCGCTGGCCTTCATGGAGGCGCGCGCCGAGGCGATCCGCAGCGGCGCTGCCGGAGAAATGGTCTGGCTGGTCGAGCATCCGCCGCTCTACACCGCCGGAACC
>NZ_RZSB01001190.1:0-1089 GCF_004023285.1 Mesorhizobium sp. M2A.F.Ca.ET.067.02.1.1 | reverse complement strand
TCTTCGTTCTGCTCCACGATCGCCTTGCGGTAGAAGTCGGGGCCGCCGACAGCCACCAGCACCGTTTCGAAGAGGGTGGCCTCCTGCCAGTTCACACCGCCGATCGCCAACGGGATCACGCCGGCAGCTTTGAGCTTGTCGGCCGCCGTGTGGAACTCATCGAGCGTGCTCGGCGGCTGAAGACCGAGCTTGTCGAACACCTTCTTGTTGTACCAAAGCCAGTTTGTGCGCTCCACGGTGGTCGGCACGCCATAGTACGAGCCGTTCAGCTTCAGATGGGGAATTAAGCCCTTTGACATCACCTCGTCCCAGTTGCCCTTGGTGGCGATTGGTGACAGATCAACGAGGGCGCCTTGGTCTACCCACTGCTTGACCTCGTTTGAGTGCATCAGCACAGCGTTGGGCGGCGAGCCTGCCGTAACGCGAGAGCGCAGCACCTGGTTGAGCGTGTCGGTTCCGGTCGCGGGCAGGTCGACCCAGCCATACCCCTTGGCAGTGAAGGCATCCTTGATGACGCCGATGGCCGCAGCCTCCGAGCCTGCCGTGAAGAAATGCAGCACCTCCAGCTTCTTTTCCTCCGCGACGCTTGCTGTCGCCGCGGTGCACAACACCGTGGCGGCCAGAAGCGCACGCACCATGTAACCCTGCCAGTTTTTGGTCATAGCATTCCCCTCTTTTGCTTTTGTTCGCGTGAGTATGCGCGCCGATCCAGTCAAAGTGGCGACAGCGTTCAGGCGACACTTTGAGGAGCTGGCCGGGACGTTGTCAAGGGCCTTTCTTGTCCATTTTCCGGGGAGGCATGCCCTATTTCCCCCAGAAAAGGCGGCTCCTGCGGCAAAATCGGAGGCTCTTCCAAGCATTGGCGTGATTTTAGTGCTCCCGCGGAAAGGCTGTTGGCAAACCGACTATTTTGATTTATTGGATGCAGTATGCACTATGGCCCTTGGCGGGCGCGGTAACCGAGCATCGTCCGCTGATCTACAGCAGCCGGAGGTACATCAACCTCGTTTACAAACTCGCCAGTGATAGGTCGCAACGAGGGTTTGGCCAGCATGGCTCGGGTCGGCATCGGCGGGGGTTTTCACCAAA
>NZ_RZSB01000118.1:0-11184 GCF_004023285.1 Mesorhizobium sp. M2A.F.Ca.ET.067.02.1.1 | reverse complement strand
GAAGGACACCATGTCGGGAAGCAGCAGCGCGAAGGGCTCGTTGCCGATCACGTCGCGAGCGCACCAGACGGCGTGACCGAGGCCCTGCGGCGACTGCTGGCGGATGAAGGAGGTGGCGCCGGCCACCGGCAGCAGGCTTTCCAGCGATTCGAGCTGCGCCTTCTTGCCGGTCTGTTCCAGCGTGCCGATCAGTTCAGGATGCAGGTCGAAATAGTCCTCGATAACCGCCTTGTTGCGGCCGGTGACGAAGACGATGTGCTCGATGCCGGCCTCGAACGCCTCGTCGACGGCATATTGCACGACGGGCTTGTCGACGACGGGAAGCATTTCCTTCGGCATGGACTTGGTTGCCGGCAGGAACCGCGTTCCGAGCCCCGCCACCGGGATGACTGCCTTCCTGACTTTCTGCATCTGGTCTTCCTTCTGAGAGAAAAAGATTTCTACCTATCGCCGGCTATCAAATCGCCCGCATGCTTCATCTCCCCGCCCCCACGGCGAACCTGCGCCGCAACCCTTCTGAGCCGGACCGCGATCGGCATCGACAAATGCCCGATCGCGGCCGGATCCCTGAGCGCCGCCCCGATTGCCTTGAGCGGCGCGCGCGCCTTGATGTGCTGGACCAGGGACAGGAACGACGCCGCCTTGCGCAGGCTGCGGCCGCGCCGGGCGAAGGCCGCCTTCGCGGTGCTGTCCATGGGATATGCCGCAGCGAAGGCGGCGTCGGCGCGCGTCATTGCCTCGACGTGGTGCAATTCGAGCACCCGTGAGATCGAGCCGGTGCGGATATGGTAGACATAACCGACGGTCGGCTCGACAGCGCAACGGCCACCGCTGGCCAGCGCGCTTGCAAGCAGAATGTAGTCCTCGCCGATGCGCAGCTTCTCGTCGTAGCGCAGCTTGTTGTCGTCGAGGAAGCGGCGCTGGAAGACCGGCTTGAGATAGCCGAGATTGAAGCGCGATTCGAAAACCAGATTGCCCTCGATATAATCGGCCAGCGAGATCTCGCTTAAGCCCTCGAGATAGCCTGCCGGGAACATGGTGTCGTCGGGCGTGCCGTCCTCGCGCACGACCTGGACATTGTCGACGGCGATTTGGGCGCCGGCCGCTTCCGCCCGCGCGATCATCGCCGCCATGCGGCCAGGAAGAACGGCGTCATCGGAATCCAGCACCGCCACCCAGCGGCCGCGCGCGAAATCGAGGCCGGCATTCCTGGCGCCGCCTGGTCCGCGATTCTGCGGCAACGCCACCACCTTGACGATGTCTTCAGGATAGGCGCGCGCCACATCCAGCGTGCCGTCGCGCGACTGGTCGTCGACGACGATGACCTCGACGATCACGCCCAGTTGCGCGATCGCGCCGGCGATGGCGCGGTCGAGAGTGGCCTCCGCATTGTAGGCGGCGATGACGAAGCTGACGTCAGGCTGCACGCTTGTTCCCTTGTTCTGGCGAAGTGAGGCCGTACTGGCGGATTTCACGGACGCCGACCAAACCGGAGACGACACCAACGTGCATAATGCCGCGCAGCACGCTGCGGTTCCGTCGCACCGGGCTGATCGCGGTCAAAACAGCCATGCCGAAGCAGTAAGCGGCCTTGGCCGAAGCCAGCCCGACCTGGCCGGCGCGGCGGATGCCGCCGGCGCCGTGGCCGATCAAATGGCCATGCGTCTGGCCGAAGCGGAAGCGGCGACGGCGCAGCCAATCGAACGCGGCCCTAGCGCGCGGCACGACCTCGTCGACGAAGGCTTGCGGCGCAAAGGCGATGCGGCCGCCGGCCTTGACCATGGCATCGAAGAACTCGGTATCCTCGCCGCCGGTCTGGCCGCGCGCCAGGCTGAAGCGCCGGCCGCGCAGGCTCGCGTCGGTCGTTCTGAGCAGGACGTTGCAGGTGTAACCGGTGCGGATCTCGCCGCGCACCCAGACCGGCAAGGTCGAGTGAAAGTCGCCCTTTTGCATCCAGTCCGGCGCGTCCTGGCGATAATGCGCCCGCACCGGCCCAAGCACCGCCGCGGCGCCGGTGGCGTCGGCTGTCGCCATCAACTCGACTAGCCAGCCAGGCGACGCCGTTTCGTCATCGTCGATGAAGGCGACGAAGTCCGACACGCTGGCGTCGAGGCAGGCGTTGCGGGCGATCGAGATATTGCGCGCCGGCGCGTGGCGATAGCGGACCGGCAGATTCAATTCCTCGGCCAGCGCCTTCACCAGCTTTTGGGCGCCTGGTTCATCGTCATTATCGGCAACGACGATGCCGATCTCCAAACCTTCAGGCTTCTCCAGGGCGGCGACGGAGCGCAGCGTGTCGGCCAGTTCAGGCCGGCGGAAGGTGCAGATGCAAATGTCGATCGAGCGGCCGGCCATCACGCCACCTCGCGCTGCGAGCGCGGCGTCAAAAGCTGCTGCCAGAAGCCGACGGACCAGCCGAAATGCATGACCATGGCTGAAACTCCGGCCAGCGCGATGCTGGCGTTGCGCTGGCGCACCGCCGTCAACAGGCCGTAGCCGAGGCATACCGCCGCCCACAAAAGGAATGGCACCGCCGCCAGCCAGTGGACGAAGGAGAACAGGGCCAACAGCACCACGGGCGCCACCAGCAGCGGGACCATCTGCCGGACCTTCGGCACCATGCGGTGCTTGAGCACATTCCTGGCGCGGCCGCGGCCATAGCCAAGATATTGGAGATAAAGGCTCTTCAGCGACGAGCGCGGATAGTAGACCATATGCGTCCTGCCGCTCATCCAGATGCGGTAGCCGGCCTGGCGCAGACGGTAGTCGAGCTCGGCGTCCTCGTTGTGGCTGAAGCTCTCGTCATAGCCGCCGGCATGGCTGAAAGCGGCGATGCGCATCAGCGCGTGGTGTCCGTGGTCGACCCATTCGCCCTCGGACATGTGCCGGTGCTTCGAGCCGCCGGTGCCAAGCTTGGAATTCTGCGCCGCCGCGACGGCCTTCTGCACGGCCCCGGTGCCGGCGGTCAGCATCGAAACGACAACCGAATCGGCGCCCGTGGCTAAAGCTTCCTCGACCAGCCGGTCGCAGTAGTCGTCCGGATAGCCGCCATGCGCGTCGATGCGGATGAGATAGTCGGCGCCTTCGCCGAGGGTCGCCACCGCCAGATTGATGGCAGCGCTTTGCAGGCGCTTCGGATTGGCGAGCAGGATGACCCGGGGATCCTTCGCCACGATCTTTTCGACGATGGCCTGCGTGCCGTCGCTGCTGCCGCCGTCCGCGACGACGATGCGCCCGTCGAGCCGTGCCGCCGCAGGCCGCAACCGGTCGAGCAGGCCGCCGATATGGGCCGCCTCGTTGAGGCAGGGAATGACAATCAGGATCGATGGATTTGCCTGCGTCATCGTTCTTTGCGCGTCCTTTGCCATCATGCCGCCGCCGCAAAAGCCGAAGGCATGGCGGTGAGGCCGCGCAGCTTTTCGACGAAGGCCGCGCAGTCGCTGCGGTCGTAGCTCCAGGTCCGTGGATTGCGCGCCAACACCCGCGACTTCAGGGCGCGGTATCTGTCCTGATCCATTCGGCCGAGCATCGCCTCAAGACCTTCGGGCGTCGCCTCGGACAGAAGCACGCCGATGTCCTGCCCTTTGAGGAACCGGCCGGTTTCGGTGCCGGCCATCGAAATCGGCACGGCGCCGAAGCGGCAGCCCTCGTAGAGGCGGTTGGGAAGCAGCCATTCGGAATTCTGGCCGGCTTCGAAGAAATCGATTGCCCAGGAGAAGTGCACCTCCCCGTAAATGGCCGCCATGTCCTCCGGATTGCGGTAAGGGCCACCGAACGAAAGCCAGGGCTCGGCCTCGACGAAACCATGAAAATCCGGAAATTCGGACAGCGCCGGACGGCCTCTGAGCACGACCTCGAAACGCCCCGCCTGCCGGCGGGTGAAGTCGGCCACCAGCTCCAGCGAGCGGCGGCAGCGCAGCGCACCGAACCAGCCGATCCGCCAGGGCGGCGTCGCCGGGCCGTCGTCCTCGAAAGAATGCGCGGCGACAACGGATGCCGCCTCGAAATATTTGTTCTCGATCAGCTCGACAGGCGCGCCGATCTGCCCGAAGGGCTCGAAATAATTGGCGATGAAGGCCGGCGAACTGGTCACCAGAAGCTTCACGTCGCGGGCGAGATGACGCTCGGCGCCGCGCAATGTCCTGCCGACAAGATCGTCGCGCAGCACCAGGCGATGGATATCGAGGCATTCATAGACGATAGGCACGTTCGCCCCGAGAGCGGCATTGGCGCGGCGGGCAAGCGCCAGCATTTCGAGATTGCGCGCGATGATGAGATCGGGCCTGGGCATGACGCCCAGTTTCGCACCGATCGACATGGCTGCCTTGGCGACCGCCCCGAGGCGCTGCGCGAATCGGCCGTCGCGTGTCGCGCCGAGGTCGACAGGCCTGCTACCCTCGATCTCGGCGACCGGACTGGCGGTGCGACGGAAGCCCGCCAGGGTGACCCCGGCGCCTCCTGCCTTGAGCATTTGGACCCTGCGGCGCACTGCCGGGTCGGATACGTCATGCACAAGGTACAAGACATGCAGCATGAAACTCGACCGATGTTCGGCCCACCCATCGGGGATGCTAGTACAGCTTTTGCTGCATCGCAACAATTTTGGTGCGGCGTAGCGAAGCGCATTGCGCTTTTTGTTGCACTGCAAAAACCCTGAGCTTAAGTTATCCTCGGCAACGGTTGGCGACCGGTCGGTCGTCGGAAGGGTGGCGGCGAGCGCACAGGCACAGCGAATCGACATACCGGCATTTGGGCGACAAGGGGGCCGCCTTTTTCGGAAACCTGCCCAAGATGAGGAGATGCGATGAAGATCATCGTCGAGAACACGGTCTGCCTGAACACGGGAGACGCAGCGATCCTGCTGGCCATTCGCCACATTCTGAGGACTGTCGCCGGCGACGGCTTGCGCTTTTTCGTCTTCGACAGCCAGCCCGAGGTCGCCGCGAGGCTCTATCCAAAGAAGGATTACCCCGACCTGGAATTTCACAAGCTCCTGTCGGAGACCCTCTTCCGCTACCCTTCGGGAAGCGGTGTGAAAGATCGGCTCAAGCCGCACTACAACCGGCTGGTCCACAAGGTGCTGCGGAATTTCGGCTCTGACAGCCTTCTCGGCCGCGCTTTTTTCAAGGAGAGCGACCGCCGCGGCCTCGATATCTACCAGAACGCCGACCTCGTGGTCACGACTGGCGGCACCTATCTGGTTGAGAACTACAACCTTGAACGGCGACTGAACCAGTTCCGCCTGGATGCGGCCATCGGCAAGGATCCCGTATTCTTCACGCAGTCCCTCGGTCCGTTCAACAAACCTTACAATCGACACGAACTGAGCCCGATTTTCGATCGCAGTCAGCTCATCCTGCTGCGCGACGAGCGCTCCCGCCACCACATAGCGGACATGGTCAAGGAGCCGGGCAAATGTCACGTGGTGGCCGATGCCGTGTTTGCCCTTGCCGACACGGACGGCATCGGCAAGCGGCTCGCCTCGGCTCAGCCGCCTGCGCAGACCGGCCGCGTCGCGATTTCCGTCCGCCACTGGAACTACGTCAATGACGGCCAAGACGGGATGCGCCGCTATATCGATTCGGTACGCGAGATCGCGACCATCCTTGTCCGGGACCATGGCAAGCAGGTGACCTTTGTCTCCACCTGCCAGGGCGTTCCGGAATATGCCCATGACGATTCCAAGACAGCACGCAAGATCGTCGCCGAGCTCGATCCAGAAATTGCGAGGAATGTCAGCGTGGACGCTTCATTCCACACCCCCGAGCAACTGATGGCTCTGGTCAAGGGTTTCGACTTCGTCGTCGCGACCCGCATGCACATGATGATCATGTCGCTCTGCGTGGGAACGCCTGTGCTTCCGATCGCCTATGAGTTCAAGACCAAGGAAGTCGCCAAGAGGATCGGTGTTGCTGATCTGCTGCTCGATATCGACACTGTCACCCCGCCGGAGGCGGCCGAAAAGCTCGGCCGGTTCGTCGGCAAGCTTGAAGACTACCGCCGCACCATCCTCCAAGCCGTGCTCGAGGAACATGCTTCGGCGATGTCTGCCGCGGAGTTGCTGAAGCCTCTCATGGCCAAGGCATCAGCGCAGATTGCGCGCGATGTTGGCAAGCGTGGTGAGCAGTATCCTGCGCGGCTGGGGGAAGATCGCCATAAGGACGAAGGCAAGCCCGTAGTCGAGGCATAAAGCCAGGACGACGGCGAGAAGGTCCGACTGGCCGGTAAGGGACGCTGGCAGGCCGAGATAGGCGAGCCAGGCAAGCAGGGACGATGCAATGAAAAGGCCCTGCATGATCAGGAAGTCCCCTGCCGTCACCGGCCCGACGCGGTGGATCATGACCGCGAGCACCGGCACGCGCAGAACGTAGCCGCTGATCGCGTAGGCGGCCGCGACGCCGACGGCGCCCCAATGCAGGCCGACGACAAAAGAGGCCACGGTGGTGAGCGACGAGTAGGCGCCCCACTGGAACATGGCCTTTGTCTTGCCCTGGCAGATGAATATCCAGCCGGTGGTGCTCGATACGGATTGCATCAGGCTGGCGATGCCCAGCCACGCGAAGATTGGCGCCACGGCGGTCCAGCGCGGCCCGAAGAGAAGCGCGACCACCTGCTCGGAAGTCAATGTCAGCGCCGCGATGCCGGGCATGGTCACGGCCGCCAGCATCCAGTTGGTGCGCACGTACAGATCGCGGAACCGCACCTTGTCCTCGTGGATGCGGCTGAGCAACGGCACCATCACGCGCGTCAGCGGCTGGGTGATGTTTTGCAGCGGAAACAGGAGAAGTTTGTAGGCCCGGTCATAGTAGCCAAGCTCGATCGCTCCGGAATATTTCCCGATCAGGATGTTGTCGAGATTGCGTGAAAAGAAGTTGACGAGATTGAAGCCGGTCAGATTGGCGCCGAACGACAGGATCTCGCTCTCGACCCTGAAGTCCGGACGCGACGGCGTCCAGCGCACCACCAGCCATGCGGCGCCGAGCGCAACGACCGCCGCCACGGCCGGCCCCAGCACCAACGACCAGTATCCCATTCCCGCCCAGGCCGCGATGGCGGCAGCAACAAGACCGGCGGCCGCCGTTATGACATCGTTGAAGGCCAGCTGGCCGAACTGCAGGTGACGGTTCATCAAGGCGAGCGGGACGGCTGCGATGCTGCCGAGAAGCAACGGCAGCGCGGAGGCGACCGTGATGCCTAACATGCGCTGATCGCCGTAGAAGCCGGCAATGGCCGGGGCCAATGCCGCCACTACCACCGCGCTGCCCAATCCGACCAGCGCGCTTATCCAGAACACCTGATTGAGCTGCCTGTCGCTGATGTCCTTGCGCTGGACAAGAGCCTGCTGCAGCCCGAGATTTTGCAGAAGCCCGACAAAGGCGACGATCGGCCCGACCGACGCCACAAGGCCGAAATCTTCCGGCAGCAGCAGCCGGGCAAGGATGATGACCGAGAGGAACTGGATCACCATCTTGAAACCCTGGGCACCGGCAGTGACCAGCCCGCCGCGCAGGGCGACGCGTCCGAACTGCGGCAGGGGCGGGTTAGCGTTCATCAGTGTGCTCTCGTTCCAGCCAGTTCAATCGCAATCCGTGCGAACCGCTGGTTCAGCACGTCGGCATTGAAGTCTGTTTCTATCTTGCGCCGCGCGGCGATCGCGATCGGCTCGCACAGGACCGGGTTGTCGGCGACCCAGACGAGTTTGGCGGCCAACGCCGCAACGTCCCGTTCCGGCGCGAGGAAGCCGGTTTTCCCGTCCTCGATCAGTTCGGGTATCCCTGAATGGTAGGTGCTGACCACCGTCAGTCCGGCAGCCATCGCCTCCATCAGGGCGACCGGGATGCCTTCGAGGTCGCCGTTGTGGGCGCTTACGCTGGGCAGCACGAAGACATGCGCGTCCCGCAAGCGCTGCTTGACCTCCGCATGCGGCCTGGGGCCGAGGAAATCGACGCGCCCGGCGATGCCGAGCTCGGCGGCCAGTCGTTTCAATTGCTCCAGCAATTCGCCGGCGCCGATCACCGAATAGTTCCAGTCATCACGCGGCAGCCTGGCCAGCGCGCGAAGCGCATATTCAACGCCTTTTTTTTCGGTCAGACGACAGACCGAAATGAACGACAGCGTCTCATTCTTCCAGGATCGCCACCGGTATTCTATCTCGCCGGGTCGAACGCCCATATGGTGCACGACGACCTCGCCCGGCGGGGCGCCGACCTCGATAAGGGCATCGCGAAAGAAGGCATTCACCGGCATCTGGAGGACGCCGTTCTCGAACACCGTCCTGTAGCGCGCCAGCGTGTTGTCATGCATCGGGCCGCCGACGTCGTTGCCGTGGAAGACGGTCACCAGCGGCGCGGAAATCCGCCCACGCTTGATGACACGCGCCACCCGCAAGCCGTTCGTGCCGAAATGCGCGACGATGACATCAGCCTTGTGCAATTTGCGCGCGTACAGGAGGTCGATGGCGGTCGAGAGCTTGTCCCAAGACTTGCCTGACCATTTCCTCAGCAAGGGTCGATAACGGCCGAGCCAGCCCCACCAGCACACGACTTTGCCGGGCAGACCCTTCCAGCGCCGATCGTCGACATTGACGTCCTTGCCGAAGGTCGTCTCGTTGCAGACGACCCCGACTTCCATGCCGCGCTCGAGGCAGCCTGCTATCTGGTCAAGGACAAAGGTCTCCGACAGGGAGGGGAACTTGTCGACGACGAAGCATATCCTCATTCTCGGCCCGCGCCCACGCCGGGATTCATCGGGCAGCCCGCCCACAACCAGGCCTGAACAAGGCAACCGGCCTTGCCCGCGGACTTCGGCGCGGCGTCTTCAGCCGTCAGGAAAAGTCGCACGACAGGGGCAACTGGATGGGAATCGTACTTGAGGCACACGACATGCAGCATTCATTCGACCGCTGTTGGCCCACCCGATGGGGATGGTAGTATAGGAATTGCTGCACTGCAACATTTCTGATGCAGCGCATTTGACTTTTCGTCCCGCGCCCGCGTTGGCACGAATTGTTGCATGCGACATAAACCGTTGCGAAGTGCCGGTTTCGCCTCGTGTCGCGGCAGTCCCGCTCAGGAGGCCTTGCGAAGGGACTGTCCTTCGACAGCACGATTCAGAACGTCCATGAACGTCGCGAACTGGTTGTCGGGGTTCATCTGCGGCCGCTCCGCAAACAGGCGAGCCGCCGCGGACATCCTGTCGTAATCGGCCTTGTCGGTCCATAGCCGCCGGATGGCAGCCACCCAGTCGGCGAGCGGAGCATCGTAATCCAGTATCACGCCGCCGTTGCCGATCGCTTCCGGGAGACCGCCGCGCCGGGATCCGACAACGGGAATGCCGCTGCAATGCGCCTCCGACGCGACCCTGCCCCAGGCTTCTTCCCATTTGCTGGGAGCAAGCAGGATCTTCGTGCGGCCGTAGACCGTCTTCATGTCGCTGGTACGGCTCTCGAGGACGGCATTGCCGAGCGAAGCAAGCGTCCGCTCGATCTCGGCCCGGTGATCGTCGTCGAGCATCCAGCTCTCAACGAACAGGAACGGGATTTCCGCGCATTCGCGGGCAATTTGGACGGCCAGTTCGAAACCCTTCTCGTTGTAAGGATTGATCATCGTCACGAACTCGCCGGTCGTCGGCGTGCTGTAGAAGGCAGGATTGATCGTGGGTGGAATCACCGTGGATTCAATGCCGAACTTCTCCTTGTAGGCACGAGCGGTGAATTCCGAATTGGCGATGTAGAGCGCGGACTCCAATTCGCGCGGGTCGCCGGCCAGTTCATCGAACTCGACGTTGCGCAGGTAAACGACCAGGGGCACGCCGAGGGCCTGCAATTCCTTGCCGATCGGCACGGATTTGTGACACTGGACGACCGCGACGTCGGACCGCAATCGCTCGATCGCGAAGCCCGCCGCCTCCCACGGGAACCATGCCCGCACGACGGGATAGCCTGGGAACGTATCGATGACGGCGCGCTGGCGGAGCAGCTTCATCTTGGCGCGCGCCTTGAAGCCGAAAAAGCCGTCGCCGAACAAAGCGGCAAGCACCGAGGCCTCGTGGCCATGCTCGCGCAACTGCTCGACCAGATGATGCGTGCTCGACTGAACGCCACCGCTAAATTGCGGCGTGTAGCCGCTGCCGCCCGCAAACAGAACTTTCATAGTCTAGGCTCCTTGCTGTGCCCGCGCGGGCATCGTCATGCCGCCATCCTGCCGATCGAGAAATACTCGATGCCGTAGCGCGCGATCACCTTCGGATCGTAGAGGTTGCGGCCATCGAAGATGACCGGCGTGGTCAGCGAATCCTTGAGCGCGTCGAAGGACGGCGCGCGGAAGCTCTTCCATTCAGTGCAAATCAAAAGCGCGTCGGCGCCGCGCAGCGCCGCCTCCTTGGTGCCGCAGAGCAGCAGGTCCTCGCGCAGGCCGTAGATGGCCTGGCACTCCTGCATCGCCTCCGGATCATAGGCCTGCACCTTGGCGCCGGCCGCCCACAGCGCTTCCATCAGCGTGCGCGACGGCGCCTCGCGCATGTCGTCGGTGTTGGGCTTGAAGGCCAGCCCCCAGACGGCGAACGTCTTGCCCCTGAGCGCGCCTTTGAAATAGTGGTTGACCTTGTCGAACAGCACCGACTTTTGCGCATTGTTGCGCTCCTCGACGGCGCGCAGCAGCTTGGCGTCGAACTTGACGCCCTCGGCGGTCTTGATCAGCGCGCGCACGTCCTTCGGGAAGCACGAACCGCCATAGCCGAGGCCGGGATAGATGAAGTGGTAGCCGATGCGCGGATCCGAGCCGATGCCCTTGCGCACCTCCTCGATGTCGGCCCCCAGCTGTTCGGCAAGATTGGCCATCTCGTTCATGAAGCTGATCTTGGTCGCCAGCATGCAGTTGGCGGCGTATTTGGTGAATTCGGCGCTACGCACGTCCATCACGATCATCTTCTCGTGGTTGCGGTTGAACGGCGCATAGAGCTCGCGCATCACCATCTCGGTATCCTCGCTGGACGTGCCGACGATGATGCGGTCCGGCTTCATGCAATCAGCGACCGCCGAGCCTTCCTTGAGGAATTCGGGGTTCGAGGCGACGTCGAAGGCGAGGTCCTCGCGGCCGCGCTTCTTCAGCGTTTCGGCGATCCTGGCCTTCACCTTTTCGCAAGTGCCGACCGGCACCGTCGACTTGCCGACGACAATCTTAGCGC
>NZ_RZSB01001189.1:0-1095 GCF_004023285.1 Mesorhizobium sp. M2A.F.Ca.ET.067.02.1.1 | reverse complement strand
CGCCCGGCACCGTCGACAGCGACTATCGCGGCGAGGTGAAGGTGCTGCTGGTCAATCTCGGCGATGAGGATTTCGCGGTGACGCGCGGCATGCGTATCGCCCAGATCGTCTTCGCCGCCGTGACCCAGGTTACGGTCGAGGAGCGGGCACTCGCCGGCGGCACGACGCGCGGCGCCGGCGGTTTCGGGTCGACCGGCACAGCTTGATGCTAATTCCAAAGCTGGTCATTTTCGACTGCGACGGGGTCCTGGTCGACACGGAAAACCTTGCCAATCGGCGCCTCGCCGAATGGCTGACCGCCGCCGGCTTCACGACCAGCTTCGAATATTGCCGCAGGCATTTTTCCGGCCGCAGCATGGTCTCGGTGCAAAAAGAGATCGAAGAGGCGACCGAGGTCAGGCTCGGCGCTGACTTCGTCGAGCGCTGGAATGCCGGCCTGCCGGATCTTTTTTCGCACGGCGTCGAGGCGATCCCTTATGTGCGTGAATTCGTCGAAGCCGTCCGCGCGGCCGGCATCGCCTATTGCGTCGCCTCCTCGGCTCGGGTCTCGAAAATGCATATCACGCTCGGCCAAACCGGGCTTTTGCCGCTGTTCGAGCACGCCATGTTCTCCTCGACCATGGTCGGGCGCGGCAAGCCGTTCCCGGACCTCTTCCTGCATGCGGCCAAGACGACGGGCTTCGCGCCGGCCGACTGCATTGTCATCGAGGACAGCGTCGCGGGAACGCAAGCCGGCATTGCCGCCGGCATGCGGGTGTTCTCCTATTACGCCGATCCGTTCTCAGACCGCGAGGGCCTGGCGGCGGCCGGCGGCATCCTGTTCGACGATATGCGGGAACTTGCTAGCCTGGTACCGATCGGCTGATCCGGCTGTACGCTTCAGGACTCCGTGCTAGCGTGCGGCCCCGGGGGTGTTTTCGATGATTTCCATTCTATCCCGTCTCATGCTCGCCTGCCTGCTGCTGCCGTGCCTGTGGGCGGCCGCGCTGGCCCAGGACGTCAGCTTTCCGGAGCTGAGCAGCGCTGTCGGAGGTCGTCAGGACGTCACTTATCTTGATCTTGCCAAGATGGTCCTCCCCGACCTGAAGGCAGTCG
>NZ_RZSB01001188.1:0-1096 GCF_004023285.1 Mesorhizobium sp. M2A.F.Ca.ET.067.02.1.1 | reverse complement strand
GGTCGAGGGATCGAGCTCGAGCCAACCGCGGGCCGGGAGCGGCCGGCCGAGAAGACCGGCGACATCGCGAGCCGCGACGTCATCCCGCCCGGCAGCGCTTTCGCCCAGGCAGTGCGGCTCGCTCTCACTCAGCAGCGGGGCGCAGATGTCGTCAGGGCCGGAAACGATCAAGATATCCTCGCCGCCGGCCAGGCGCTTCACTACAACGTCGTAGTTGGCGGTGAAGGCCGGCGAGTAGCCCTTGCCGACATAGGTCAGCAGGCAAAGCAGATGATGGGCGCGCAGCCTGACGGTCATCTGGTGTCGGGTTCGGTCATCCGCCCGGCGGCTTACCGAGGATCGGCCGGCCGGTTGCCCGAAAACAGCTTCAGCGTCGCGGCACCCAGCGCCGACTTGAGCAGGCCGCCGACGATGAAGGGCAGGAAGCCGAAGGTGATCGCCTTCTCGGCGCCGATCATGACGGCAAGCCAGGCTGTGCCCAGAACCAGGCAAAGCAGGTTGCCGATCAGCATGGCGGCGAAGGCAAGCATGACGCGGTTGCCGTTCCAGCCGCGCTCGGCCAGCCAGCCGACGACGGCGCCGACGACCGGGAAGGCGAAGAGGTAGCCGCCGGTCGGACCGACGAAATGCTGCACGCCGGCGGCGCCGCCCGCCAGAACCGGAAAGCCGGCCGCGCCTTCAACCAACCAGGCGGCGATGGTCAGCGCGCCGAAGCGCCAGCCGTAGAGCGCGCCGACCAGCGTGACGGCAAAGGTCTGCATGGTCACCGGAACCGGCACCATCGGCACCTCGATGTAGGAGGACAGCGCCAGGAACAGCGAGCCGATGATCACGGCGCCGATCTGCCAGGCGAGCGAACGACTGTGCAGCTTGAGCGGGCTGAAGGAGGGCTTGTCGATCGAAGCGGTTGCGTTGGTCACGGTGTCTTCCCTGGTTTGTGCAAAATTATAGATAATTTCTTTATTCGATCTATTATCGAATCCATATTTTCGTGACAATGGCAAGCCTGCAGGTTCGTCATCCACGGGCGGAGCGGGAGCGAAGCGGACGCGGAGACCCGAGGATCCTGTGTGTTGGTTCTGGTGTATGGTTGAGG
>NZ_RZSB01001187.1:0-1098 GCF_004023285.1 Mesorhizobium sp. M2A.F.Ca.ET.067.02.1.1 | reverse complement strand
ACATGGTTGTTGGTGACGAGATAGCCATCCTCCGAGATGAAGAAGCCCGAGCCCTGGGCAACCGGGCGTGGCTCGCCATTGCCATGGTCGCGATGGCCGAAGCGGCGCATGCCGAACTGGCCGCCCTGGCCCTGGTCGCCGAAGCCGCGGAATTCCTTGAAGAAGCGGCGCAGCTGCGGGTTGTCGGGCAGGTTGTCAAAACCGCCCTGATCGTCCGAGCCGTCGTCGGCGGTCGGCTGGATCTTGGCCTTGACCTTGACGCTAACAACCGCCGGCGAGACATGCTCGACGACATCGGCGAAGCTCGGCATCTGCGGGGCCTCGACGCGCACGGCTTCGGCCAGCACGGGGGCGGTGCCGGTCGCGAGCATGCCCGCGCCGATCGTGCCGACAACGGCCAGGGAAGCGACGGCGGCCATCAGGCGCTTTCGGGTGCGGGAATATGAATTGGGGGCATTATTCATCGGGTTTCTTATCCTCTATCGATGCGGATGCGCTCAGGCGAAGCATCCTCGGGCAAGAGGATTAGAGAGGCGCACATTACGGCGCCATTTCCGGTACATGAAAGTTTTGTAATGTTGGGGATTGGCGACGAGGACCACGGACGTGCGGAGCGCCCGAAGACGGATACAGTCAATCGCCAAGCACGGTGATGGCGCTAATCGCTTAGCATCTTGTCCAGCGCCGCCTTTTCCTCGGCGCTGAGAGTGCTGTCCGACGTCGGGCGGCGCGAGCGGGCGCTCAGCACGATGAAGAGGCCGCCGGCCAGGAGCAGGAGCACCGGCGTGCCCCATAAAAGCGCGTTGCGCAGGCTGAAGCGCGGCTTCAAGAGCACGAACTCGCCATAGCGCGAGACGATGTAATCCATCACCTGCTGGTCGGTGTCGCCGGCGACGAGGCGCTGGCGCACGAGGATGCGCAAGTCGCGCGCCAGATCGGCGTCGGATTCGTCGATCGACTGGTTCTGGCAAACCATGCAGCGCAGGCCTTCCGACAGCGCACGCGCCCTCGCCTCCAATGCCGGGTCCTGCAGCACTTCATCAGGCTTCACCGCCTGCGCCGCGCCCGTAAACGCCAAGGCGAGCAGAAGGATCAGCG
>NZ_RZSB01001186.1:0-1098 GCF_004023285.1 Mesorhizobium sp. M2A.F.Ca.ET.067.02.1.1 | reverse complement strand
AGGGTGGGAGGGGCCTGCGGGCGATAAGTTGGAATAGTGCAAAATCGTGGGAACGACTCTTGCGCGCTGCCTGCTTCACCTCACGTTTAAATGGAGCGATTGGCTATCGCTTTCGCCTCAGCCGCCCAAGAAAGAAAGCTACTTAGAAACTCTTCCGAGACATCAATTTTCTGATCACTCCATCGGAAGCTTTTGTCTTCGGCAGACAGGCCGTAGTGAATGGTGCGTTCGTTCCCAGCTTCTTCGATCTTCTTCAGTGCGTTCTTTCGCGAGCCGTAGAGCCGATCTTCAATATGCTCGAAATGACCCCTTGCTCTCTTGTATGCTGAGAGATCCAAAGCCCCAACATGGCTAGCCATTTCGGCGCCCAAGACATTTGACGCTAAGACAATTCCATCCTTCACTCTGTCGATAGCGATTAGAAAAAAGTGCAACTCTACCAACGCGCGTTTGTATCTCTTCTGCCGCCACGCATCGAACATCAAAGCATGTTGTCGTTCGACAGCTTCGAGGTATCTGTCGACTAAGCCTAGGCCATCGTGCAGCTGACCAGTTGGGTCTGCAGTTAGGTAAGCAAGCAGTTGCTCAGTTTCGTCGTTCATGGGGTAAACAATAACGCCTTGAGTGACATATACTAGGCCACCTTCACCCCGCCTTCCTCCCCATCATCCCGTAGTGCACCGCCAACAAATCCAGCCCGACCTTCAGCAGCTTCACCACTACATCCCTTCCCTCGCCGCTACGCTCGGCGATGGCCTTCACCGACTGGCCTTCGAGGCAAGTCTTGCGCACCACCTCCGCCACCTCCCAATGGGCGAGCGCGGCGGCTGCATGGGCATGCGCCCGGCCGGCTGAGAGGACGCGGTCGGGGACGCCGCCGCCGACGCGGCTGGCGTCAACGCGTTCGCTCCAGGATTGCGGCTGCAGGCCGTGCCGGGCGGCGCGCTCGAAATCGTCGCGAAAGCGCTGGCCGGCCTCGCGCTGCTGGCGCGTCAGCGAGGTGATGCCGGTGAGCGGGTCGACATTGCGCAGGCGCACGATGCCGCCGGTGGAGGTGTAGCCGCCGTTCGACACTTCGTAGACGCGGCGCGCCTCGGC
>NZ_RZSB01001185.1:0-1100 GCF_004023285.1 Mesorhizobium sp. M2A.F.Ca.ET.067.02.1.1 | reverse complement strand
AGACAGCGCCTATGACCGCCTGATCAAGAAGACCCCGAATGTCGACTACTACACCACCTTCGACAATTTCGGCGTCGGCGTGATCCAGGCGAATTCCCTGGTCAAGGGCCTCAAGGAGCGCTTCCCGAACACCAAGCCTTGGAACGTCGAACTCTTCGGCGGCTCGCCGGACGACAACAACGCCTTCTTCTTCTACAACGGCGCCATGTCGGTCCTGCAGCCGCTGATCGATGACGGCTCGATCAAGATCAAGTCCGGCCAGATGGGCATGGACAAGGTTGGCACGCTGCGCTGGCTCGCCGCCACTGCCCAGGCGCGCATGGACAACCTGCTTTCGGCCAACTACTCGGACGGCAGCCGCGTCGATGGCGTTCTGTCGCCATATGACGGCCTTTCGCGCGGCATCACCGCCTCGCTGCGCGCCGTCGGCTACGGCACGGACGCTCAGCCCTGGCCGATCGTGACCGGCCAGGACGCCGAGACCGCCTCGGTCAAGCTGATCATCTCGGGCGAGCAGTATTCGACGGTGTTCAAGGACACCCGCGAGCTGGCCAAGTCGACCGTGGAGCTGGTCGACAAGGTGCTCTCGGGCGGCAAGCCTGAGGGCCTCGACACCAAGACCTACAACAACGATGTCAAGGTCGTTCCCTCGATCCTCCTGACGCCGGTCGAGGTCGACAAGTCGAACTACGAGAAGCTGGTCGTCGACTCCGGCTACATCAAGGCCGAAGAGCTGAAGTAATCCGGCTTGAAAACGAGGGGTCCTGCGCGACCGCAGGGCCCCTTTTCGTTCAGAAGCGACCCCGGTATTGTTTTTGCCGGCTTCTGCAGCGCAGCACGCCGTCACGGTGCGAAGGCAGCCGCAGCATTTTGATTTCGCGCATGGCATTCTCCAATGATGGAAAGCGTGCGCCCAAGGAGCAGACCCGATGGCCTCGACGATTTTGGAGATGCGCGACATCACCAAGACGTTCCCCGGCGTGAAGGCGCTGTCGAACGTCAACCTCAGCGTCGAGGAAGGAGAGATCCACGCCATCGTCGGCGAGAACGGCGCCGGCAAATCGACCTTGATGAAGGTGCTGTCGGGGGTCTATCCGTCC
>NZ_RZSB01001184.1:0-1103 GCF_004023285.1 Mesorhizobium sp. M2A.F.Ca.ET.067.02.1.1 | reverse complement strand
ATCTCGACCGCAACGGCCGCAAGGCGGCCTGAGGACCACGACCATGGCAACAATCTCCCTCATGGCCTCCCCGAGGCGCGGCCATTACGATGCGATCATCGTTGGCGCTCGTTGCGCGGGCGCCGCGACCGCGATGCTGCTCGCCCGCGCGGGCCTCAATGTGCTGGCGATCGACCGCAAGCCCTATGGCTCGGACACGCTGTCGACACATGCGCTGATGCGGCCCGCGGTGCTGCAATTGTGGCGCTGGGGCCTGCTCGAGCCGTTGCTCAAGGCCGGGACGCCGCTGATCGAGACGACGACGTTCCACTATGGCGACGACGAGATCACCGTCCCGCTTGCCTCCGGTTCGGACCTACCCGGCCTGATCGCGCCGCGGCGCACGGTGCTCGACCGCATCCTGGTCGACGCGGCGCGCAAGGCTGGCGCGGAGATCCTGCACGAAGTCGCGGTCGGCGATCTCTTCGCCGACACGCGCGGGCGGGTGCGCGGCGTCGATATCCGAGATGCCGGCCGCGCATCGCTCCGGGTCAGCGCCGATATCGTGGTCGGCGCCGACGGCATCGGCTCGCTAGTGGCAAAATGCGTCGACGCCCAGCCCTTGCGGCGCGGCGCGGTGTCCGCCGCCCATGTCTATGGCTATGCGCCCGTCGAGCCGGGCGCCGGCTATCACTGGTACTTCCGCGACGGGATCGCCGGCTCCTTCATCCCGACCAATGACGGCGTCGCCTGCATCGTCGCCTCGGTGCCGACCGGCCTGTTCGACCAGCGCTTCCGCCTCGGCCATGCGCGTGCCCGCATGGATGTGCTCGAAGCGCTTGCGCCGGCGCTGGCGGAACAGGCGGCCCTGGCGCCGAAGGACACTCGCCTGCAGGCGTTCCGCGGCGTGCCGGGCTACATCCGCCAGCCGCACGGCCCCGGCTGGGCGCTGGTGGGTGACGCCGGCTTCTTCCGCGACCCGATCACCTCGCACGGCATTTCCGATGCGCTGCGCGACGCCGAAACTCTGGCGCGGGCCATCCTCGATGGCTCGGAGGCGGCATTCGCGATCTGGCAGCAGCAGCGCGACCTGATCGCCAACCAGATCCTGGATATCACCGACG
>NZ_RZSB01001183.1:0-1104 GCF_004023285.1 Mesorhizobium sp. M2A.F.Ca.ET.067.02.1.1 | reverse complement strand
ACAAATGGCAGTGGGGGTCTTCCGCCAAGCCCGTCGATGCCATCATCGTCTGCTATGCCGAGACGCCGGCCTCGCTGAAGGCCGAGATCATGGCCATGGAGCGACAGACGGCAGGCGCCGGGATGTCGGTGACCGCCGAACTGCCGCTGAAGGTGAAGCGCGAAGGCAAGCGGGCGGTCGAGCATTTCGGCTTCGTCGACGGCATCTCGCAACCGATCGTTCGGGGTACGGCGCGCGCCGCCAAGGGAGCCGCGCCCATGCATCTGCTCGCACCGGGCGAGTTCCTGTTCGGTTATCGCGACGAGCATGGCTTCTACCCGTCGTCGCCGTCGGTCGAGGCGGCGCTGGACCGCGCCGGCATCCTGTCGCAGGTGCGGCGCAACCGCCAGATACCCGGGCAACCGCCTCCGCCGCGCGATTTCGGCCGCAACGGCACGTTCCTCGTCATGCGCCAGTTCGAGCAGCATGTCGAATTGTTCGACGATTATTGCAGGCGGGCGGCGACGCAGGCCGCAAATGAGACCGGCGATCCCGCCGTCGATCAACGCTGGGTGGCCGCGAAGATGCTCGGCCGCTGGCAGGACGGCAGCTCGCTCGTGCGCAATCCGAACGGGCGGCCGGGCCGCGGCGTCGACAATGATTTCGCGCTCGGCGCCGAGGATCCGCAGGGGCACGCCTGTCCACTCGGCTCCCACATACGCCGTTCCAACCCGCGCGATTCACTCGGCGAGGACCGCGAGACGCAGATCAGCATCGGCAAGCGCCATCGCATCCTGCGCGTCGGCCGCACCTACGAGAAAAAGGACAGAAGCGGGAAGACAGAGAAGGGACTGCTCTTCATGTGTCTCAACGCCGATATCGAGCGCCAATACGAGTTCATCCAGCAGACCTGGATCTCGTCGAACTCGTTCCAGGGTCTTGTCGGGGAGACGGATCCGACGATCGGGGCAAGGGGCGGCGGCGGCCGGTTCTCGATCCCGTCCTGGGAAAAGGTCACCGTGCTCAAGGATGTGCCGAAGTTCGTCACCACGAAAGGCGGCGGCTATTTCTTCATGCCGAGTCGCTCGGCGCTGCGCTACATGATCTCGCGGTTGTGATCAGGGG
>NZ_RZSB01001182.1:0-1107 GCF_004023285.1 Mesorhizobium sp. M2A.F.Ca.ET.067.02.1.1 | reverse complement strand
CCGTTACTCCTATCAAGATCTCGAACCAACGCCCCGGTGCGCAGGTGCACGCCTAGTGCATGAACACAGCTCTCAGCCACGCAAGGATGCCTGCACCCGGAGAGACCGCCGCGCGCACGCGCGATGCCGCCCAGCCTGCCGGCATGTTGGCGCCGACATGGCAATGGCAGACAACCTCATGCAGTTGCCAGTCGCTCATCTCGAAGAAGCGCTTGGCTTCGCCGTAGGTGTCATCCTGCAGTCCCTGCGCACGGAAGATCGGATCTTCGAATGCGACGGTGATCGCCGATCCGTCGGTGCGCATTCTTTCACGCACGTCGGGTGGAGCGTATTCGGTACCCGCCAACGCCGTGAGGCGGCGGCTGGGGCTTTGTTCGAGAAGTTGCGCCCAGCGCTCAAGGCGCTGGCCCCGATTGGCGATGAGAGCCGGTGCTTCGGCGTGAACGTCGGCAACGGCGTTGATTTGGTCAAGGGTTTGGTGCTTCACGGCCGTCTCCTGTATCGACAGATGATCACCCGCCCACACTGGGAACTAAGGCGCCGCCCAACGCCGGCAAGGGCCGAAACGGACCCGCGGAATCATTTGATCGTCACCTGTCGCAATCTCGCGGCGCGATCGTGTGGGAACCATCCGCTGGCGCGGCCGTTCTGCCAGCTTGCGCCGCCGATCGCTCCTGACGAAACCGTCTGAATGCGGCGATCGCCTCATTTCAGGTCGGGCAGGACATCCCGCTTGTCGGGATCGCGCAGAGCCTGCCAAGGCGCCGAGCGGAAGGAAAAAGCGATGGCCATTCTCCCCAATCCGGACCCGTCTCCAACGCCGGTGCCCACGCCTCCGCCCATCCCGGAACCCAAGCCGATGCGCGAGCCGGATCCGGATCGGCTTCCCGATGAGGCGCCGATCCCCAATCCCGATGAGAATGACGCGCCGCCCAAGCATTCCACGCCCAGGCGGCCCCGACCTTGACCGGCTCACGGGAGGCGCGCCGGACGCACCTCGCGATCAAGGGCTAGTTTGCGGGAGTCGCTTAGCCAGCCTCATCGACGTTCGGCAATTCAAGCGCTGAACGCAGTAAACCGCGATCGCGCTGGTAGAGGGTAGAATAT
>NZ_RZSB01001181.1:0-1112 GCF_004023285.1 Mesorhizobium sp. M2A.F.Ca.ET.067.02.1.1 | reverse complement strand
ATCTCGATGCCACCGATATCGAGCCGTGGCTGATGACCACAGGGGTAGGCCTGCCCGGCATGGGAACGGGCACGTCGACGTCGCTTGCCGCCGATGCCGACTTCGGCAACGGGCTCCTGGTGCTGAGCGGCCTCACCGGCTCGATCAACAAGGCGGCGGTGTCCGGGGACGTCAACATCGACGCCAAGGACGGGCTGCCGCATCTCGCGGGGGCGCTGGCGCTCGACGAGCTCGATCTCGATCCGCTGGCGGTCTCGCTGTTCGGCGACCAGTCCTTCGCGCCCGCCAAGGGCGGCTGGCCGACGACGCCGTTCAGTCAGAAAGCGACCCTGCCGTTCAACGCCGACCTCGATCTCGACACCTCGGCGCTGGCCGTCGGGCCATTCGCGACGGCGCATGACGCTTCCTTCTCGCTGAAGCTCGATCGCGAAGGCATCCACGTCTCCGATCTCAAGGCGAAGCTCTATGGCGGCGACCTGACCGGTCTGTTCGACCTGAAGAACACGGAAGGCACCGGCCTGTTCTCCGGCCAGATGCGGCTGGCCGGCGGCGATCTTTCCGCGGTTCTCCCCGGTGCCGGTATCGGCGGCAGCGGTGATCTTTCGGCGGCGCTGTCGACCAGCGGCAAGTCGGTCGACGCCATGATCGCCGCTCTGTCCGGATCCGGCACCGCGGCGCTGAAGGGCTTGAACGTGGACGGCATCAATCCGGACGGCTTCGCCGCCATCATCGCCAAGGCCGATGCGGTCGGACGTGACATCGACACGGCCAAGACGGCTGAGTTCGCGCCGCAGATCGCCGGGGAGGGCAGCTTCGCCGCCGGCGACACGGACGTGGCCTTCACCGTCGCCAACGGGACGCTGCGGGCGCCGCCGATCAGCCTCGACAGTCCCGGCGCGAGCTTGTCCGCCGATGTGACCGCCGATCTCAACACCAGCACCGTCACCGCAAAGGGGACATTGACCTATCGTCCCGGCGACGAGGCTTTGGTCGGCTCGGAGCCTGCCGTCAATTTCAGCCTGGCCGGCCCGGTCGGGGGCGCTGCGCCCCAATTCGATAGCGGTCCGCTGGCGCAATTCCTGACGCAGCGCGCGCTGGAGAAGGAGCAGCAG
>NZ_RZSB01001180.1:0-1112 GCF_004023285.1 Mesorhizobium sp. M2A.F.Ca.ET.067.02.1.1 | reverse complement strand
CAAGATGAGAGCCGGCGACGGAGCTGCCAATCTCCCCCCTTGAGGGGGAGATGGCCGGCAGGCCAGAGAGGGGGGCCTTGGCGCCAACCCTAGCCGGCAGGGACCAATCCATGCGCCCGCCAATCTCGGCACCCCGCGCCAACAACCCCGCAACCGCCAGCGCTAGCGTGCTCTTGCCCGAACCGCTTTCACCGATGATCGCCAGGCGCTCGCCTTCGAGAACGTCCAGGCTCACACCTTTCAGCGCCACCACCTCGGCGCCGTCGCGCCGATAGGCAACTCTCAGATCGCGAATGGAAAGCAACGCCGTCACGACAGGCTCCTGCGCACCGCGGTGCTTTCCACCACACCTTCGCCGGCGAGATGGACGCCGAGCACCGTCAGCACGAGCGCTACGCCCGGAACGATCGACAGGAACGGCGCGGTGCGCAGCACCGTGCGGCCTTCGGCGATCATGCCGCCCCAGGTGACGCGGTTGGGATCGCCGAGGCCGAGGAAGGAAAGCGCGGCCTCGGTGAGGATCGCAGCCGCGACGATCACCGAGGATAGCGCCAGCACCGGCGGCAAGGCATTGGGCAGCACCTCGCGAAAAGCGATCTCAAGCGGGTGCATGCCGATGACGCGGGCGCCGGCGACGTAGTCGCGCTCGCGGATCGACAGCACTTCCGCGCGGGCGACGCGCGCGGGTCCGGTCCAGGCGCTGAGCGCGATCGCCGCGACGACCGCGCCCAGCGAAGGCCCGACGATGCTTACGAAGGCGAGCGCCAGCAGGAAGCTCGGCACGGTCTGGAAGGCGTCGGTGATGCGCATCAGCACCTCATCGATCAGGCCGCCGGCGAAGCCGGCCAAGGTGCCGACCACGGCGCCGATCAGGAGCGCGGCGGCAGCCGCCGCCAGGCCGACCGCCAATGAGGTACGGGCGCCGTGGAACAGCTCCGCCAGCACGTCGCGGCCGAGCCGGTCGGTGCCGAGCGGCAGCCGCCAGTCCTGGAACGGCGGCAACAGCGCTGGGCCAGCGATCGCCTGCGGGTCGCCGGGAAAGAGCATCGGCGCCGCCAGTGCCATGACGACGAGCAAGGCGAGGATCGAGGCACCGGCGATCGCTTCCGGGG
>NZ_RZSB01000117.1:0-11235 GCF_004023285.1 Mesorhizobium sp. M2A.F.Ca.ET.067.02.1.1 | reverse complement strand
CACCTGGGAGACGCAGGATTTGAAGCGCGACATCGCCGCCGCCGAAGCCGCCTGGGCCAAGGCGCTCGAACTCATGGCCGACCCGTCGATCAGCCTCGTGGTGCTCGACGAGCTCAACATCGCGCTACGCTACGATTATCTCGACCTGGAAAAGGTGGTCGTGGCCCTGAGGCGCGTCGGGGCGATCTGCATGTCATCGTCACCGGCCGCAACGCCAAGCCGCTGCTCGTCGAGGCGGCCGATCTCGTCACCGAAATGGGGCTGACCAAGCACCATTTCTCGGCGGGCGTCAAAGCGCAGCAGGGGATCGAGTTCTAAGGTGTGCTGGCGCCTTGGCCGCTGATCGAAATGCTCAGGTAGATCACGATCGCCGACAGCACCGCGAACAGGCCAAGCAGCAGCCAGTCCGCCATGCGATAGAGCTTCAGCGCCTGGCGGATATCGGTGCTTTCGGCCTCGCGACGGCCGCCTTCGCCCATGCAGGCGTCCTCGACGACCTCGCCGCCATAGCTGCGCGGACCGGCGAGTGACAGCCCCAGCGCGCCGGCCATCGCCGCCTCCGGCCAGCCGGCATTGGGCGAGCGGTGTTTCCTGGCATCGCGCCGCATGACCTGCCAGGCGCTACGGGGATCCGCGCCCGGGACAAGGAAGGCCGCCAGCACGATGAGCAGGCCGGTCAGCCGCGATGCAGGCAGGTTGATCAGATCGTCGAAGCGGGCGGCCGCACGGCCAAAGGCTTCGTGTTTCGGCGTGCGGTGGCCGATCATCGAATCAGCGGTGTTGGCGGCCTTGTAAGCAGCGCCGCCAGCGAGACCACCGACGCCGGTCCAGAAGGCGGGCGCGACGATGCCGTCGGAGAAATTCTCGGCCAGGCTTTCGATCGCCGCGCGGGCGACACCCGCCTTGTCCAACTTTTCAGGGTCGCGGCCGACAATGCGCGAAACGGCGATGCGGCCAAGAGTCAGGCCGCCGGTCTCCAGCGCATCCGCGACCTCCTCGACATGCTCGGCGAGGCTTTTCTGCGACAGCAGCGCGGAACCGAGAACGGCTGCAATGACCAGACCCGTCGGGAAGATCAGCCAGAGCAGGACATGCAGCGCAAGCCCGATAAGGCCAGGCACCAGCAAGATAATGAGCAACGCCCGCACACCCCGGCGGCGACGGATTTCGTCGGAATCTGTGGCGCGGTTGAGCCGGCGATCGAGAAAGGATATCAGCCTGCCGATCCAGGTGACCGGATGGCCGATGGCGTTGAACAGCCAGTCCGGATAGCCGAGGACCCGTTCGACGGCGAGTGACAGGAAAGCGATCAGGACAGACATGAAGCTTCTAAGCGGTGCGATCGCGGCGGTTGATCATGGTGGCAGCCTTGGCCGAGCAAGCGCGCTTTTTCCTCATGCGCCACAACCTTTCGTGGACCTCTCGACAGGTATCAACCCGCACTCCTATCCGCTTTTCGAATTGCCCGCCACCGCCCAGACCCGATTGCCGGAGGCAGCACAACTGCGCGAATTGGCCGAAATTGCGGCTGCGGCCTATGGCGCGCCATCGGCGGCGCATGTGGTGGCGGCGCCCGGCACGCAGATTCTGCTGCCCCGTGTGGCTTCGCTGCTGCGGCCCGGCAAGGCGCTGGTGCTCGGCCCGACCTATGCCGAACACGTCCGCGCCGCGGCTATTGCCGGCCATGCGGTCGCGGAAGTCAGCGATTTCGACGCGCTGGCCGAGGCGGACCTCGCTGTGCTGGTCAACCCCAACAATCCGGACGGGCGGGTGATCGAAAAGGCCCGGCTGCTGGAGCTTGCCGCGCGTCTTCACGCCAAGGGTGGGCTGCTCGTCGTCGACGAGGCCTTCATGGATGTCGGCCCGGTCGAGCATAGCCTGGCCGGCAATGCCGGGGAGGGCGGCATTGTCGTGCTGCGCTCGTTCGGCAAGTTCTTCGGCCTGGCGGGTGTTCGGCTCGGCTTCGCGCTGACGGATGCGCTGACGGCCAAGCGGTTGGATGCGCAACTGGGGCCTTGGGCCGTGGCCGGTCCGGCGCTCGAATATGGCATCCGCGCGCTGTCGGATGCGAAATGGCAGGCCACCATGCGGCAACGCCTGGCAGAGGAAGCCGAGCGGCTCGACGTGCTGCTTGGCCGCTTCGATATTCCAGTCGCCGGCGGCACCAGCCTGTTCCGCTATTTGTCGTTTGCCCAGGCCCCGAGCCTTTTCTCGGCACTCGGCGAGCAGGGCGTGCTGGTCCGCCATTTCGCCGAGCGTCCCGGGGTCCTGCGCATCGGTCTGCCGGGCAGTGAACCAGAATGGCAGCGCCTTGAAAGCGCGCTTGCCGCCTGGGCCGCACGGCGTAAGGATGCGCCGAAGGAGTCCGGACAATGATCCATGTCTGTTCGCTGTCGAAGGTCGACGAGACCGTGGCAAGGACCGGCGCGCAGCGCTTGCTGTCACTGCTTGCCGCGGGCACGGAAGTGGCGCGCCCGGCTTCGATCCTGGCGGAAAACCATCTGCATCTCGTCATGCACGACATCGCCGTGGCGCAGGAAGGCATGACGATGCCGGGCGAGGAGCATGTGCGGGCCTTGCTGGATTTCGCCTATCGCTGGGATCGGGCAAAGCCGCTGGTCGTGCATTGCTATGCCGGCGTCAGCCGCTCGACCGCCTCGGCTTATATCATCGCGGCGGCTCTGGCGCCGCAGCGTGACGAGAGGGAACTCGCGAAGACGCTGCGCTTCCTGTCGCCGACAGCGACGCCCAATCCACGGCTAATCGCGGTTGCCGACATGCTGCTTCAGCGCGATGGCCGCATGATCGCGGCGATCGAGGCGATCGGACGCGGTGCCGATGCTTTCGAAGGGATACCCTTCGAGCTCGCTATCGAGGGTAGAAGAGCGCCCCGCTAGGACAGCCATTCTGAAAGCTTTGCCTTACGGACGTCTTTCACCAGATTGATGAACCCGTCTGCCTGATGCTCGGCGGTGAGCCGACCCTTCTCGGCGGTGGCGATCGAGGCATCGCCGACCACGCCGTTGGGGTTGAGGTCGCTGGCGATCCAGGCGAAGGCGTGCGTTCCGGTGTGGCGCAGCAGGGCGAATTCCTGTTCGGCGCGGGCGACATAGGAGACGAAATTGTCGGCCTTGCTCATGTCGACGAGGTCGGGCCGGAAATGCAGCATCAGCGAGGTCTCGACATCGCCGCCATGGATGCCGTGACGGTCTTCGAGCTCGGTAAACATGCCGGCCGGGCGGCCGAAGCGCTGCCAACTCGTCTTCACCGACAGCATCTTGGCGCGCACACGCAATTCGCGCGAGATGATGCCCATGATCTCTTCATTGCCGCCATGCGAATTGACGATGATCAGCTTTCTGACCCCGGCGCGGGCGACCGACAGGCCAAGCTCGGTCCAGGCGTCGACCAAAGTGGTGGCGGGCAGAGTGAGCGTTCCCGGCGCATGCAGGTGCTCGTTCGACTTGCCGACCGCCTGCACCGGCAGGATGCGGATGTCGAGATCGTCGGGCAGCCGCGCGATTACCGTCTCCAGCATGCCGACCATGATCGAGGTGTCGGTCGAGACCGGAAGGTGAGGGCCATGCTGCTCGATCGCCGCCACCGCCAGCACGGCAATCGTCGCCTCGGCGTCGATCGAGGCGTATTCGGTCGTCCGGTAATCGCCCCACCACACACGTCTTTTGGCCACTTTAGTCTCCGATTGCTCTCCGTCCGCACCGGTCGGTGTAATGCGCTTATTGGCTACGGGCAACGCTATCCTGCCGCCAAAACCTCGACCTCGACCTTGAATTCCGGGCGGGCGAAGCCGGAGACGATCATCAGCGTAGAGGCCGGCGCCGGATCGGAAAAGAGCCGGTTGCGGACATCCATATAGGGCTGCAGATGGGCACGATCGGTGACGAAGGCGTTGATGCGCACGGTGTCGTTCAAGGTCAGCCCGGCTTCGCTCAAGATTGCAGCGATGTTCTTGAAGCAGAGCTCAGCCTGCGCGCCGGCGTCCTCGGGAACATGGTCGTCAGCCCCGATGCCCAACTGACCGGAGCATAGCACCAGCCGTTTTCCGGCAGGTATTGCAACGCCGTGGCTGTAGCGGGCGAAGGGCGGCTTGATGGCCTTGGGGGCGAGGTATTTCAGCATGGCATTCTCCTGTGCGCCCGCAGACTAAGGCTCGATTCATGAAACCTTCAAGATGCGGTGCATGCCTCCCGGGCGATTATGGACAGGCGTCCAAAAAATAGGCACGATGCCTCGCGTACGGCATGACCCGTCCGGTCTCGGCAATGACTGTCGCGCAAGCAGGCGGCCCAGGCGGTGGCATGTGTCTTGCTTCTTGAATCCATGGTGTCGAGCTCAGCGCGTTGCGCGCCCGGGCCAAGAGAGGGTGAGTTTATGATCGGAAATGGGAAGATCCTGGCGGGCTCGATCGCCTTGCTGGTGGCGGGCACGCTGGCTGCTGCCGCGAACGAGAAGGTAACGTTCGGCACCAACTGGCTGGCCGAGCCGGAGCATGGCGGCTACTATCAGGCCGTTGCCGACGGCACCTACGCCGCCTGCGGCCTCGATGTCACCATCATGCAGGGCGGCCCGCAGGTCAGTGGTCGGCCGATGCTGCTTGCCGGCAAGATCGATTTCTACATGGGCGGCAATCTGCTGTCGGCCTTCGACGCTGTGCAGCAGGGCATCCCGATGCGCGTCGTCGCCGCCGATTTCCAGAAAGACCCACAGGTCATCATGTCCCAGCCGGGGCAGGGGCTGGACAAGTGGGAAGACCTCAAAAACGCCGACCAGTACATCCTCGGCGACGAGGGCGCGCAGACCTTCTTCCAGTGGATGGTGACCGAGCTCGGTTTCGATGCAGCGAAGCGCGTGCCCTACACCTTCAACCCGGCGCCCTTCATCGCCAACAAGAAGTCGATCCAGCAGGGCTATGTCACGTCCGAGCCCTTTGCGGTGCAGAAGGCGGGCGGCTTCGTGCCGAACCAGTTCCTGCTCGCCGATTATGGCTGGGAAACCTATGCTACCACGGTCGAGGTGATGCAGGACACGATCGACAAGCGGCCGGAGGTCGTGCAGTGCTTCGTCGATGGCTCGGCCAAGGGTTGGTACAACTATCTCTACGGCGACAACAAAGCCGCCAACGACATGATCAAGAAGGACAATCCGGACATGACGGATGAGCAGATCGCCTTCTCGATCGAGCAGCTGAAGAAGTTCGGCGTCGTCGATTCGGGCGATTCGGAAAAGCTCGGCATCGGCGCCATGACCGACGCGCGCATCCAGAGTTTTTACGACAAGATGGTCAAGGCCAAGGTCGCGCAGCCGGGCATCGACATCAAGAAGGCCTATACGCTGGCTTTCATCAACAAGGGCGTTGGGCTGGAGCTGAAGAAGTAAGGCGGCCTGCCTGAGATGATCCAGGAGAAAGTGGCTGAGACGCCGGCGGCATCGGGTGAGGTCCCGATGCTGCTTTCGTTGCGCAATGTCGGCAAGGTCTTTTCCAATGGCGTGACGGCCCTGAGCAAGGTGGATCTCGCGATCCGCGAAGGCGATTTCCTGAGCCTGCTCGGCCCGTCCGGCTGCGGCAAGTCGACCGCGCTCAGGCTGATCGCAGGCCTATCGACGCCGACCTCCGGCCAGCTCGACTGGCGCGGCTCGATCGACCGCTCGAACATCGGCTTCGTCTTCCAGGAGCCGACGCTGCTGCCTTGGGCGAGCGTCTTTGACAATGTCTGGCTGCCGCTGCGGCTCAAGGGCGTGTTGCGGGCCAAGGCTGCGCCGGCGGTGATGGAGATGTTGGCGCGGGTCCATCTCACCGGTTTCGAAAATGCCGTGCCGCGCGAGCTTTCCGGCGGCATGAAGATGCGGGTGTCGATCGCGCGGGCCATGGTGACCAAGCCACGCATCCTTCTGATGGACGA
Source organism: Mesorhizobium sp. M2A.F.Ca.ET.067.02.1.1 (assembly GCF_004023285.1). Classification (NCBI taxonomy): domain Bacteria; kingdom Pseudomonadati; phylum Pseudomonadota; class Alphaproteobacteria; order Hyphomicrobiales; family Phyllobacteriaceae; genus Mesorhizobium; species Mesorhizobium sp. M2A.F.Ca.ET.067.02.1.1. The sequence continues at coordinate 5,314 of NZ_RZSB01000117.1, read as the reverse complement.
ACCGTTCGCGGCACTGGACGAGATCACCCGCTTCAAGCTCAACAACGATCTTCTGGAGCTGTGGCAGGACGAGCGCTTCACCGTCGTCTTCGTCACCCACAGCGTCTTCGAAAGCGTGTTCCTGTCCAGCCGCGTCGTTGTCATGGCGGCGCGGCCAGGCCGCATTTTCGGTGAGCTCCCCATCAGCGCGCCCTATCCGCGCGACGAGGTGTTCCGGACCTCACCCGACTATGCCGCGCTTTGCCGGCAGGCCTCGGACGTGCTGGTCGACGCCATCAACTCAACCGCCGGACCGCACCATGACGGCCATTGAAGATACTGCATTGAAGCTCGACCCTGAGGAGGCGCGCCGCGCCCGCCAGGAGCGTCTTGAGCGCATTGGCAAATGGGTGCTGCCGCTGGCGATCATGGTGCTGGCGATCTGGCTGTGGGATCGCATCTGCGTCTGGAACGACATCCCGCAATACATCCTGCCGCGGCCAGGCGTGGTGCTGCAGACGCTGCATAGCGACGCCGGCCTGTTGTTTTCCTCGTTGCTGGTGACGCTCCGGATCACTTTCCTCAGCCTTTTGCTCGCCGTCATCGGCGGCGTCGGGCTGGCGGTGCTGTTCGCACAGTCGAAATGGGTGGAGATGTCGTTCTTCCCCTTCGCCATCGTGCTGCAGGTGACGCCGATCGTCGCCATCTTCCCGCTGATCAACATCTATGTGAACAACCAGACCGTCAAACTGCTGCTCTGCGCCTGGATCGTCGCCTTCTTCCCGATCCTCTCCAACACAACGCTCGGGCTGAACTCGGTCGACCGAAATTTACGCGACCTGTTCAAGCTCAATGGCGCGACGCGCTGGCAGCAATTGCGCTATTTGCGCCTGCCGGCGGCGATGCCCTATTTCCTCGGCGGGCTGAAGATTGCCGGCGGCCTGTCGCTGATCGGCGCCGTGGTCGCCGAATTCGTCGCCGGCGCGCAGGGGCAGTCGTCGGGGCTTGCCTCGCGCATCATCGAGGCTGGCTACCGGCTCAACGCGCCGCGCCTGTTCGCGGCGCTGATCCTGATCTCGCTGACCGGCATCCTGATCTTCCTGGTGCTGTCGCTGGTGTCGCATCTGATCCTGCGCCGCTGGCACGAGAGCGCGCTCAAGCAGGAGCATTAGGGTGGTTGGCGCCGCAGAGGAAATCACGAAGAGGGCCAGATCTTGATACCTGCCTCTGGTTCTTACCAGCTTGCCAATGCCCGCGTTCACCGTTCGCTGACGCCCGGGCTTACAGCACCGTTCGACGCGGACGGTTTTGCCCTGGCCGATCTGGTGGTCGCGGATGGCAAGATCGCGAGCATTGTCGCCCAAGCCAAGTCGAAGGCAGCAGACAACGCAATCGACCTTGCCGGTCGCATCGTGCTGCCGTGTTTCGTCGATTGCCACACTCATATCGACAAGGGCCATATCTGGCCGCGAAAGCCCAATCCCGACGGCACCTTCATGGGCGCGCTCAACGCTACAGGCGCCGACCGGACCGCGCGCTGGAGCGCCGGGGACGTCGCGCGGCGCATGGATTTCTCGCTGCGCTCGGCCTACGCGCATGGCACCAAGGCGGTGCGCACGCATCTCGACAGCGTGCCGCCGCAGGAGGAAATCTCCTGGCCGGTTTTCGAGACGATGCGCGAAAAATGGCGCGGGCGGATCGACCTGCAGGCCGCCTGCCTGCTCGGCATCGAAGGCGTGCGCGACAAGGTCTGGTTCGAGCGGCTGGCCAAGCGCGTCGCCGCGGCCAAGGGCGTGCTCGGCGTCGTCACCTATATGGTGCCGGACCTCGAAGAACTGCTCGACCAGGTTTTCGCTGAAGCCATCAAGCACGGGCTCGACCTCGATTTCCATGCCGACGAGACCGACGATGTCGCGGCGATCTCGCTGAAGAAGATCGCCGAGGCGTCGCTTTGGAACGGTTTCGAGGGCAACATCCTGGTCGGCCATTGCTGCTCGCTGGCGCGGCAGTCGGACCTCGAGGTTCTTGATACGCTGGATAAGGTGGCGAAGGCGCGGATCGCCGTGGTGTCGCTGCCGCTGTGCAACCTCTATCTGCAAGACCGCCGCAACAACCAAACGACACCGCGCTGGCGCGGGGTGACGCTGCTGCACGAGATGAAGGCGCGCGGCATCAAGGTTGCGGTCGCGTCCGACAACACGCGCGATCCGTTCTACGCCTATGGCGATCTCGACATGCTGGAAGTCTACCGCATGGCGACGCGCATCCTGCATTTCGACCATCCGGTCGGCGACTGGCCGAAGGCGGTGGCGGCGACGCCGGCGGAGGTAATGCGGCTCGATGACGCTGGGATGCTTGCCGTCGGCGGCAGCGCCGATTTCATCGTCTTCAAGGGACGGAGCTGGACCGAATTGCTGTCGCGGCCCGAATCGGATCGCATCGTGGTGCGCGACGGCAGGGCGATCGAACGCCAGCTGCCCGATTATGCCGAACTCGACGAATTGATGGTGTGATGATGGATATCGCAGCGCTGAAGCGCGATCTCGACGGGATCAAGATCGACGACCATCCGGCGATCGTCCAGCAGAAGAGCCGCGACTTCTACTGGTACAGCCCGGTGCTGAAGGCACAGCTCGATCATGTCAAAGGCGATCTCATCGTCACGCCGAAGAATGAGGACGAGGTGATCCGCGTGCTCGCAGCATGTCACCGGCACGGTGTCCCGGTGACGCCGCGCGGCAGCGGCACCGGCAATTATGGGCAAGCGATGCCGCTGTCGGGCGGCGTGGTGCTCAACCTCGCCGAGATGAACGCGATCAAGACGATCGCGCCGGGACGCGTGGTGACCGGGCCTGGCGCCGTTCTGGCCGAGATCGACAAGGCGACGCGGGCGCATTCCAGCCAGGAACTGCGCATGTCGCCCTCGACCTACAACACCGCCTCGATCGGCGGCTTTATCGCCGGCGGCTCAGGCGGCATCGGCTCGATCCGCTGGGGCGGGTTGCGCGACCTCGGCAATGTCATCCGACTGCGAACGGTGACCATGGAAGCCGAGCCGCGCGTCATGGAGCTCACCGGCGAAGAGGTGCTCAAGGTCATGCATGCCTATGGTACCAACGGTATCATCACCGAGGTCGAGATGCCGCTGACGGCTTCCTACGACTGGATCGACGTCATTGTCGGCTTCGACGATTTCATGGAGGCGGCCGGCTTCGGCAACGACCTCGCCGTGCAGGACGGGATATTGGCGAAGCTGATCACGCCGATCGCCGCGCCCATTCCTTACGACTATTTCAAGCGGCACCAGAAATTCTTCCGGCGCGAGCAGAGCATCGTGGTGTGCATGATCGCGCCGCACGCGATGGACGCTTTTGTCGCCTTTGTCCGCAGCACCAGGGGCGAGATCGTGTTTCGGGCCGACCAGGAGGCCGATCTCAAAGGATTGCCGCCGGCCTATGAATTGACCTGGAACCACACGACGCTACGGGCGATCCGGGTCGATCCGACGATCACCTACCTGCAGGCGCGCTATCCGTCGCCAGATCATCTCGCCCATGTCAAGGCGATGGTCGAGCGCTTCGGCGACGAGGTGCCGGCGCATCTGGAGTTCATCCGCTTCGACGGCGCGATTGGCGCGGCCGGCCTGCCGCTGGTGCGCTACACCACGGAAGAGCGGCTCAACGAGATCATCCGCGTCCACGAGGACAATGGCTGCTGGATCTTCAACCCGCACCGCTACACGCTGGAAGAGGGCGGCATGAAGCGTACGGATGATGTGCAGCTTGCCTTCAAGCGCGAGACCGATCCGCAAGGACTGCTCAATCCCGGCAAGATGATCGCCTGGGAAAACCCCGCCTACGACTACCGCTCGGGCAAGCCCTTCCTGTTCAAGGGCCTGCAAGAGGCGGGCTGATGAACATCCTCGTGCTCTACGCCCATCCGGTGGAGACCAGCTTCAATGCCGGCCTGCACCGGACGATCGTCGAGCGGCTCGCGGCGGCTGGCCACGTGGTCGACGATTGCGATCTCTATGCGGAGGATTTCGATCCGCGGCTGACGCGGACTGAGCGGCTTGGCTATCACGACCAGCGCAGTCCTGCAGACGCAGTCGCCGGCTACATCGAAAGATTGCAAAATGCCGAGGCGCTGGTGCTGTCCTTCCCGGTCTGGAATTACGGCTATCCGGCGATCCTGAAAGGTTTTTTCGACCGCGTCTTCCTGCCAGGCGTGTCGTTCAAGCTGGTCGATGGCAAGGTACGGCCGACGCTGCACAACATCCGCAAGCTCGCCGCCGTGACCACCTATGGCGGCAGCCGCTTTCGCGCCATGCTGATGGGCGACCCGCCGCGCAAGATCGTCAAGCGCATGCTGCGGGCCACGATTCTGCCCGGCGCTCCAGTCTCCTATCTCGCGCATTATTCGATGAACCTTTCGACCGACGAGACGCGCAACGCGTTCATGGCAAAGGTCGCGGCCAGCATGGATCAATTCTGATGCGCGTGCTGGTGGTCTATTGCCATCCGGTTCCCGAAAGCTACTGCGCGGCGATCCGCGACACCGCCGTCGAGGTGCTGAAGACGAAGGGTTGGGACGTGCGGCTGCTCGACCTCTATGCCGAGAATTTCGATCCGGTGATGAGCTGCGAGGAGCGACGCTTCTACAATGACCGGGCGCCGGAAGATCCGGCGCTCAAGCCGCACTTCGATCTTCTTATGTGGGCAGAAGCGATCCTCTTCATCTATCCGACCTGGTGGTATGGCCTGCCGGCGATGCTGAAGGGCTGGTTCGACCGTGTCTGGGCGACGGACATCGCCTTCAAGCTGCCGGCCGGCAAGGGGCGGATCACGTCGCTGATGCGGCATGTCACCAAGGTCGGCGTCATCACCACCTGCGGCGCGCCGACCTGGTGGAGCGTCGTCGTCGGCCAGCCCGGCCGCAAGACGATCCTGCGCGGCATGCGGGCGCTCTGCGCCACGCGCTGCAAGACGTTCTTCCTGGCGCATTATCTGATGGATTCGTCGACGCCGAAGAGCCGGGCGGCGTTTCTGGGGAAGGTGAGGGCGAGGCTGGAGAGGTTTTGAGCGATTAGCGTCCTTCTCCCCGTTCTACGGGGAGAAGATGCCGGCAGGCAGATGAGGGGCGGCGCGAACTTAAAAAGGCGTGGCGCTGCCCCTCATCCTCCCTTCGGGCACCTTCTCCCCGTAGAACTGTACAGACTGGGGAGATGGTGGACAGGCGTTCGGAGACATCGTGGACACTTCCCGATCCTTGGATCGGGAGGGATGGAATGCCGTTTTACGAGGTGTCCATGATGGATCGGAAGCGAGAGTTCGTG
>NZ_RZSB01001179.1:0-1117 GCF_004023285.1 Mesorhizobium sp. M2A.F.Ca.ET.067.02.1.1 | reverse complement strand
ATCCTGTGTGTTGGTTCTGGTGTATGGTTGAGGTGGGAAGGAGACCGAGTGGATCGTGGTCGTCCTTTCGGACAGGCCGTGGCATGGCCCGGTCCCTTCCCACCGGTGAACCATCAACCTGAACAGTTGCACGGGGCTGTTCGAAGCAGACCCCGCACCACAGGAAGAGGCGTGGACATGATAGCCCAGAACTATGTCGGCTGCGACATCTCCAAGCAGTGGCTCGACTTTTTTGATGAGACAAGCGGCCGTCTTCGGCGCATCGACAACCAGGCCGATGCGATCGCCGCCTATGTGGCAGGCCTTGATCCCAGTCGGGACTTCGTCGTCATGGAGGCGACAGGTGTCCATGACCGGCTGCTGCGCCATGCGCTGGCCAAGGCCGGCGTGCCGTTCTCGCGGCACAACCCGGCGCACACCCACCACTATTCGAAGTCGACGCGCCGGCGCGCCAAGACCGATCCTCTCGATGCCAGGATGCTGAGCGACTATGGCCGTCGCTATAACCCTGAGGCCGAGCCGGCGCCGAGCGAAGAAGTCGAGCGGCTTCAATCGCTTGCCGGCCACCGCGATCATTTGGTCGAGATGCGGGCAGCGCTGAAGAAGCACCTCGCCGAGGCTTTCGAGGAGGCCGTCATTGCCGATCTGGAAGAGACGATCGCCTTCCTCGACACGCGTATCAAGGCGTTCGAGAGCCAGATTGCCGAAGTCATTCGTCAAAACCAGGACACCGCTCGCGACCATGCGCTGATGGTCTCCGTGCCCGGTGTCTCCAATGTCGGCGCGCTCTCTTTGCTGGCGCTCCTGCCCGAGCTCGGCCAGCGCTCACCCAAGGCGATCGCCGCGCTCGCCGGCCTTGCCCCGTTCGACAACAAGAGCGGCAAGCTCAGCCGCAGGAGCCAGATCCAGGGCGGGCGATCACGCGTGCGTCGCGCCCTCTATATGGCTGCCCTCACCGCCATCAGAACCTGTGAGCGCTTCAAGACCTTCTATACCGCACTTGCTGCCCGCTCAGGGTCCAAGAAACTCGCCATCATCGCCGTCGCAAGGAAGCTCCTGGTCGTCCTCAACGCCATCATGCGCGACAAAACCGCATTCGCGTGAACACAGTTGCCAT
>NZ_RZSB01001178.1:0-1121 GCF_004023285.1 Mesorhizobium sp. M2A.F.Ca.ET.067.02.1.1 | reverse complement strand
GTGTAGGCCTCGGCGGCCGCCGGGCGACCGTTTGGATACTGGCCAACCTTGTCGAGCAGCGCCAATTGCTCCTCTATCGAGGCCGGGTCGAACGTGCCCCAGCCGTCCTTGGCGGTGGCGCCGTCAAAGGAGAGTTTCAGCACCAGATTGACGGTCTTTTCCTCCCAGCCAAGATCCATTTCCGGATAGGCGGCGACCATCTTCTTGACCGCTTCCTGCGGATTGGCATGCACCCAGCCCCAGCCTTTGCCCACGGCGCCGATGAACTTCGCCAGCGTCTCAGGATCCTTTTCGATTGCCGCGTCGGTAGCGAAATAGACGTCCGCGTAGGAGCTCAGCCCGAGGTCGCGCGTCAGAAGGTCGATGCGGTCGTCGCCGACGACGCTGAGCGCCTGGGTGTTGGTGATCCAGCCGCCGATGGCATCGACATCGCCGCGCACCAGCGGCGCCTTGTCGAAGCCGACATTGACGATGGTCACCTCCGACGAGTCGATGCCGTTCTTGGCCAGGATCTCGTCGATGACGAAGCGCGCCGTCGGCTGGATACCGATCTTCTTTCCCTTGAGATCGGAGACACTGCGGATCGGCTTGGCCGGTTTCGAGGTCAATGCGTAAGGACCGGTACGGAAGCCGCAGGCGATGATCTTGATCGGCACGCCGCTGGCGCGGGCAGAATATAGCTGCGGCGTTTCCGAGAATTGCCCAAGCTGGGCGGCGCCCGAAATGACCGGCGGCACGGTCGACGCGTTGGGGCCGCCGGGGCTGAACTCGACCTCCAGCCCAGCGTCCTTGAAATAGCCGTTGGCGACGGCCGCGATATCGCCGATCTGGCCGTTGGATATCAACCAGTCATACTGGATGACGACCTTGCCCGCGGCCTTGGCGCCCGGCGTCAGCAGCAGCTGCATGCCGGCAGATACGGCCGCCACCGCTGCCATGCCGCCTTTCACGAATGCACGGCGGTTCAATTCAAAGTCCCTGTTCCCATTCATTTTTCGCTCCTGTTGCAGACTTTCTCGTCTTTTCTTCAGGCGCCGCTCCCTTCAGCGCGGCGTCGTCTACGGCTGTTCGTCGTGGTAATCGCCAGGGCCGCCGTCGAGCCAGGCGTAAAGCTCCCAAAG
>NZ_RZSB01001177.1:0-1122 GCF_004023285.1 Mesorhizobium sp. M2A.F.Ca.ET.067.02.1.1 | reverse complement strand
TCGCTCACGGGCCGTATCGCCGCTGCCGCGGAGGGCCCGCCGCGGCAGCGGCGATACGGCCCGTGAGCGAAACAAACTACCGAAGGCCGAGCCCGCGACTGCGGGCCGCCGGTCGTCCGGCGCCCCCGCGGAGGGCCCGCCGCGGCAGCGGCGATACGGCCCGTGAGCGAGAACTACGCCGCCTTCTTCTTCGGCTGGATCAGGCCGCGCTCGACCAGCAGCTCGGCGATCTGCACGGCGTTGAGCGCCGCGCCCTTGCGCAGATTGTCGGAGACGACCCACATCGACAGGCCGTTGTCGATGGTCGAATCCTCGCGGATGCGCGAGATGAAGGTGGCGTCCTCGCCGGCCGATTCCAGCGGCGTGATGTAGCCGCCGTTCTCGCGCTTATCGAGCACCTGGCATCCCGGCGCTTCGCGCAGGATCTCGCGCGCCTCGTCCGCCGTGATCGGCTTCTCGAACTCGATGTTGACCGCTTCCGAATGGCCGATGAAGACCGGCACGCGCACGCAGGTCGCCGTCAGCTTAATCTTGGGGTCGAGCATCTTCTTGGTCTCGGCCACCATCTTCCACTCTTCCTTGGTGGAGCCGTCATCGAGGAAAACGTCGATATGCGGGATGACGTTGAAGGCAATGCGCTTGGTGAACTTCTTGACGTCGACCAGGTCGGCGACGAACACCGCGCGGGTCTGCGTGAACAGCTCGTCCATGCCTTCCTTGCCGGCGCCCGACACCGACTGGTAGGTGGCGACGACGACGCGCTTGATGGTGGCGACGTCATGCAGCGGCTTCAGCGCGACGACCAGCTGCGCCGTCGAGCAGTTCGGATTGGCGATGATGTTCTTGCGCGAGAACAGCGAGACCGCGTCCGGGTTCACCTCCGGCACGATCAGCGGCACGTCCGGGTCATAGCGGAAGGCCGACGAATTATCGATGACGACGCAGCCCTGCTTGCCGATCTTGGGAGACCATTCCTTGGAGACGTTGCCGCCGGCCGACATGACGCAGAGGTCGGTGTCGGAAAAATCGTAGGTGTCGAGCGCCTTGACCTTCAGCGTGCGGTCGCCGAAGGACACTTCGGTGCCCTGGCTGCGCCGCGACGCCAGCGCCACCACTTCGCTC
>NZ_RZSB01001176.1:0-1134 GCF_004023285.1 Mesorhizobium sp. M2A.F.Ca.ET.067.02.1.1 | reverse complement strand
ACCTGTCTCAGGCCTGGCGCGAGCTGGCTTCCACCGTCAATCCCGATGCCGATGCCGACGAGATGACGGTGCGGCGCCTGGCCGAGAGCTTTGCCACCTATCTCAAGGCCTGCAAGCTCGACGAACGCGCCCTGTCGACGCTGCCGCCCGGCCGCTTCCTGATGCCGGGCGACCTCGAAGGCTCGCCGGCGCTCACCTTCGCGCCGTTGATGACACTGTCCCAGGGCCAGACGCGCTCCGGATCGCTGCAGGCGATGATGGAGCGCCGCTACGAGGCCTACAAGACGCATGTCGTCAAGCCGTTCTTTCGCGAGCACATCACCCGCCTGGACCGGCAGATCGTGCTGATCGACGCCATGCAGGCGCTCAATGCCGGCCAGGCCGCCATGGCCGATCTGGAACGCGCCGTCACCGAGATCCTGTCCTGCTTCCGGCCCGGACGCGGCAACTTCCTCACCGATTTCTTCTCGCGTCGCATCGATCGCATCCTGGTCGCCGCGACCAAGGCAGACCATCTGCACCACGAAAGCCACGACCGGCTGCAGGCGATCGTACGCCGGCTGACCGACCGCGCCGTGGCGCGGGCGAACTTCAGCGGCGCCGCCGTCGATGTCGTCGCCATGGCCGCGGTCCGCTCGACCCGCGAGGGCACGGTGAAGCAAGGCCGCGAGACGCTGCCGGTCATCATCGGCACGCCGCTGAAGGGCGAGACAATCAACGGCGAGACGTTCGACGGAAAGACCGAAACCGCCATATTCCCGGGCGATTTGCCGGAAAAGGTCAATGCGGTGTTCGACGTTTCCGGATCATCGCCCGACAACGCCGAGCCGGCGATCCGCTTCGTGCGTTTCCGCCCGCCGAAGCTCGAGCGTACCGCCGAAGGCGTCACGCTGTCCTTGCCGCATATCCGGCTCGATCGCGCGCTGCAGTTCCTGATCGGAGATCATCTGGCATGACCGCGCCCCGCAAACCGGCGGCCTTCCGCATCGAGCCCGAGACCGAGCCGAAGTCGCAAGTCACCCAGAGCCGCGTCGCCGCGGAGCAGCCGGCGCGCAGGCCGCGCGCCGCGCGGGCCGACGTGGCGGTCGTGATCCCCTCGGAGGTCGACGTTTTCGACGAGCCGGATATCGAGGC
>NZ_RZSB01001175.1:0-1137 GCF_004023285.1 Mesorhizobium sp. M2A.F.Ca.ET.067.02.1.1 | reverse complement strand
GGATCGTCGATGGTCGCGACGGTGAAGACGAAGCCCGGAAAGGCCTTGTTCAGGGCAGGGGAGAGTTCGACGTCGGCCGACTGCGGCTCTAAACCCGCTAGCACGGTTTCGACGGAAGCGGGGTCGGGCAGGCGGACGGGTTTTTGCTCGGTCATTCTCGGGCTCCGGCCGGGGGAAATCCCCGCTTTTTTCGTCAAGGGAACGCCGTGCGTCGTCGGCGGCGATCTTGGAGGGCGATTCTGGCTGATCTGGGTCACGAAAACAACGCTGACGTCGCCGACCGCCGATGGGTGCGGAAGAGGGCGGCAACTTGTGCGACAAGCCTGAAACGACTATCTTGCACGCATTATGAGCAAGCATCTGGGTTCAGTCCTGACGACGGTGAACGCGCCCTACAGTGATCAACTGGACGACGCGGCGCTGGCGCATTGCCTTGCTGATATCGAACTGGCCAAGCAGCATCCCGGTCATGTCAGCGCCTTTCTCGGCGAGGTCCCTCTCGCCCAGCAAGTCGAGTTCGCAAACGCGCACCACATCGCGGTCAACGACCTGAAGGCTTTTGCCGCCAAGTTCTCTGCCTGGTCCGGCGAGAGCTACCCGCTCGCCGCGTAATGGCTGGACATGATAGCCGACGCCCGTCCGAATGGCGGCGGCTCTTTCGCATTACTATCGACCTGATCGATCAGCTTCGCGAGAATGCCGGGGGCGATGACTTTGAATGGTCATTTGGCGGCGGAACGGCGATGATGATCCAGATCGGCCATCGCGAAAGCCATGACATCGATATCTTCCTCGACGACCCTCAATTGCTCGGATTCATTGACCCCTCCAGAAGCCATCTGCACTTCGAAACGATGCCATCCGACTATCTGGGTGACGGACTTCGGTTTCAGAAGTTCGCCTTCGAGGGAATTGGCGAAATCGACTTCATCGTTGCCGGAGCGCTAACAACGACGCCGTTCGAGACCCGTATGGTGGAAGGCAGGACGGTGCGTCTAGAAACCATTCCGGAAATTATCGCCAAGAAGGTCTATTTCCGGGGATCGGAAGCCAAACCGCGTGACATCTTCGACATCGCCGCCGCAGCCCGGTCGCAATTGGACGAGGTCGTCAACGCTCTGCGTGCGCTCCCAGAAC
>NZ_RZSB01001174.1:0-1141 GCF_004023285.1 Mesorhizobium sp. M2A.F.Ca.ET.067.02.1.1 | reverse complement strand
ACTGCATGCGCCCGGTACCGGTCTGCGCGACAGTTGCCGAGGTGACGGTCACGCGCTTGACGAGCCCTGTGTCCGGCAATTCGAACTCGACGTTGTGCAAATCGATCTGGCGTATCGAGTCCTCGCGCACGGTATCCAGCGCGTCGTTGACGCTTGCGAACGCCGCCGCCGACACTTTCTCCGGGTCAACAAGCCCGTTCTCGTTGCGCAGCGCCGCCGTCCAGTCACCGCCGCCGGAAGGCATGGCCGCCACGACGATGTGGGCGTTGGAGAATCTGGCGCTGGTCAGCCGGACATCGCCGGAAAGCAGCGGCAGCAGGCGCATGCCGAAACGCACCCGCCCGATATCGGCCATCGGCTTGCCGTCAGCCGTCTTGAGGCTGACATCGTTCACCTGCAGGGCAATGAAGCTCGATCCGTCCAGCGTCAGCCGCGCCGCGCCGACGGTGACATTGACATCGACCCCTGCCAGCTTCTCGATGGCGGTCTCCGCCTCGGCCCGGAGCCGTTCCGTGCCGATGCCCGAGGCCCCCAGGACATAGACGCCCGCCGCCGCCAGAAGCACGAGTGCGCAAAGCCCGGCAAACACGCGGCCGAGGACGCGGAAGCGCCGCCGCACCACCGCGCGGCCAAGCGGCGGCACGCTGCAAGCGGACGGGAGCTTCGCCAGGTCGGTGATCTCGTCACGCCTGAACCTGATCTTCTCGTGCTGCGGGTCTTCCTGATCCAAGCAATCTTCCGTTGTGACGAACTCGTCATGGACGAATCCCCGCCTCACGTTATATCGATGCGTTCCCACGCGTAACCGCAAACAAGGGCATCGATATGGCTGATCTCGAGGTGGGCGACGCAGCGCCTCAATTCGATCTTCCGCGTGACGGCGGCGGCTCCCTCAGTCTCGCCGCGCTTCGGGGCAAGCCCGTTGTACTCTACTTCTACCCGCAGGACGACACCACAAGCTGCACCAATGAGGCGATCGGCTTCTCGCAGTTGAAACCGGAGTTCGAGAAGGCCGGCGTCGAAGTGATCGGGCTGTCCCCCGATAGCGTGAAGAAACACGACAAATTCAAGGCGAAGCACGATCTCACCGTCGATCTCGTCGCCGACGAGGAGCGCAAGGTGATCGAGGCCTATCATTTGT
>NZ_RZSB01001173.1:0-1142 GCF_004023285.1 Mesorhizobium sp. M2A.F.Ca.ET.067.02.1.1 | reverse complement strand
TCATCTTCGACGACACGCTGTTCCACCGCTCGGTCAACGAATATGACGGCCGCCGCTACTGCGTCTTCGTCGACATCATCAGGCCGTCTCCGTTCCCAAAACTGATCGCGGGCCTTCTCGCCATCGTCTCGGTCAGCGTGGAGCGCATCAATTCGGTCTTCTACAAGAACTGGAAGATGATCGGCTCGTCCAAGCCTAAGGCCACCGCCAACTGATTCTGGCGCCTCTTCAATCTCCTGGCTCGGCCTGCTCGGCCGGGCCTCGATGCTCTTAAACCAACGTCCTATAGCGCCGATCCCCTGCAACCGTTACAACTCTTCCATCGGATATATCCACAAGGATATAACGACGGGCGGAAGGAGGTCCGCTCGCTGGGAGGGTAGGTTTGAGCGGGCGGCAAGCAGCCGGTCATGCGGATTTCGTCCAGGCTTCGATCGCCAGAAGCGACGCGGCCCATTCCGCATTGGTCGCCTCGTGGCGGCGTTCCCTTCAATTGCACCACCTCGATCCGGCCGAGCGCAAGGCCCCAAGGCGGCTGACCGAAGCCGAATTGCGGCAGGCCCGGCAGCGCATGGAGCGGATGATTCGCGCGGCCGAAGGAAGCCTCAACCGGCTCTATCAGGCGGTCGGCGGTGTCGGTTGCTGCGTGATGCTGGCCGACCGCGACGGCATCCCTGTCGAGCGCCGCGGCGCGGTCGCCGACGACGAGACCTTCGACGAATGGGGCCTGTGGACCGGCACGGTCTGGAGCGAAGACAGTGAGGGAACCAACGGCATCGGCACCTGTCTCGCCGATCAGCGGCCGCTCACCATCCATCGCGACCAGCATTTCCTTTCGCGCAACACGCTCATGAGCTGCACCACGGCTCCCGTCTTTGACCATGAAGGCAACCTGGCGGCCGCGCTCGACGTATCGTCCTGCCGCTCTGACCTCACGGAAGGCTTCGTCCAGCTTATCTCGGTCGCGGTTGGCGACGCCGCGCGCCGTATCGAGGCCGAGAATTTCCGTATGGTTTATTCCAATGCCCGCATCCTGCTTGCGCCGGTTGCCGAGCGCAGCGCCGGCGCGCTGATCGCCGTCGACGCCGACGACCTTGTGACCGGCGCGACACGCTCGGCGCGGCTTGCTCTCGGCATAACGT
>NZ_RZSB01001172.1:0-1142 GCF_004023285.1 Mesorhizobium sp. M2A.F.Ca.ET.067.02.1.1 | reverse complement strand
TTCCAATTGACCTGGTTAAGCGGCCTTGCGCGGGCCGCAGCCTTCGGCCTTGAGCACGCGCCTGGTCGACGGCGGATATTCGTCAGCTTGCCTGCCGGCCGGATCGGCCGCGGCGCGAAATTGCCGCCGCAATTCGGGCAGGCACCACCCAGCACATTGTCCACGCAGTCGGCGCAGAAGGTGCATTCGAAGGTGCATATCAGCGCATCCGTGGCCTCCGGCGGCAGATCCTTGTCGCAGCATTCGCAATTTGGCCTAAGCTCCAGCATCGGTCTTCCTCCTCACCGGATCGGCGCTTTACCTGATCGGCTCGTGCACGGTCACCAGCTTGGTGCCGTCGGGAAACGTCGCCTCGACCTGGACGTCGTGGATCATCTCGGCGATGCCGTCCATGACCTGGGCGCGGGTGACGACGTGGGCGCCGGCCTCCATAAGTTCCGCGACGGGACGGCCGTCGCGGGCGCCTTCGACGACGAAGTCGGTGATCAGGGCGATGGCTTCGGGATGGTTGAGCTTGACGCCGCGCTCCAGGCGCTTGCGCGCCACCATCGCCGCCATGGCGATGAGCAGCTTGTCTTTTTCACGCGGCGTAAGATTCATGCAATGTCCTGGTATTTCAGATCAGAGTGACCACAATTTAGGCAGGCCCGCCCGTCCATTGAGCAGTTCGACGAGTGGAACCAACCGCTTGCGGAGCTGGTAGCCGTCGCCGGCGGTGAGCCTCGCAAGAAGCTTGCCAGATCGGCCGACACTCCAGAAGCTGGCGCCGCCGCCGGCGGCAGAGTCGCCGATAATGGCGCGGGCCGCCTCGAGCAGGCTTTCCGCTTGCGGCGAAACGAGCAGCAGCGTCGCGATGGCAAGCGCGCCGCCGGTCGCCGCCGGCCGCCGCAACGTTGCCGCGATATCCGGCCCGACGCGGAAATCCTCCGCATGGATCAGCGCGCCGCACCGGCGGACCCGCCAACGGTCGTGGAAGCTGCCTCGAACCGTCCGCTCGCCCATCGCCAGCCGGCCGAACAGCGTGGCTTCGAGCACCAGCGCCTCGGCGTCCTCCGCGAGATCGACATCCAGCGTGCGGGCGAAGGCGGCGCGGTCGAAAACGATGGTTTCCTGCGGCAGCCAGGCGAGGCGCCCGCCCGGCC
>NZ_RZSB01001171.1:0-1145 GCF_004023285.1 Mesorhizobium sp. M2A.F.Ca.ET.067.02.1.1 | reverse complement strand
CTGCCAGTATTCCTCGCGGATGAAGCGCTCGATCTCGGATTCCCGGTCGCAGACGAGGCGCAGCGCCACCGACTGCACGCGGCCGGCGGAACGGGCGCCCGGCAGCTTGCGCCACAGCACCGGCGACAGCGTGAAGCCGACCAGATAGTCCAGCGCGCGGCGGGCCAGATAGGCGTCGACCAGCGGCGCATCGATCTGGCGCGGATTGGCCATCGCGTCGAGCACCGAGGCCTTGGTGATGGCGTTGAAGACGACGCGGCTGACCGGTTTGTCCTTCAGCGCGCGCTTCTGCTTCAGCACTTCCAGCACATGCCATGAAATCGCCTCGCCCTCGCGATCCGGGTCGGTGGCGAGGATCAGGCCGTCAGCATCCTTGACCGCCTTGGCGATGTCGGCGAGGCGCTTGCCGGACGCCGTGTCGACCGACCAGGACATGGCAAAGTCCTCGTCCGGGCGAACCGAGCCGTCCTTGGCCGGCAGATCGCGGACATGGCCGAACGAGGCCAGAACCTTATAGTTCTTGCCGAGATATTTGTTGATTGTCTTCGCCTTGGCCGGCGATTCGACGACGACGACGTCCATGAGGTCTCTTTAATCAGCTGTGAGGTGGCGGAAGAACTCCGCGACGCACGACGAAATCCCACTCTTTTCGTCGCTCAAATGGCCGTGCTTTTGCAATCGGTCAAGGGGAAGCGGCCAATTTGGGAAGCGGCCGCCGACGATACACTCTTAGAGTGTATGGCAAAGATCACTTTTTTGGCGACGGAGGCGTGCGCGCCCCGAACCGGCGACGACCGGCGGAAAGAGGACTGGCTGCCGGATCAAGGAACCCGGCAGCCGGATCGCTCAATGAGGCGAGCTCAATCTGCCTTCACGACGTGCCAGGCTCCGGCGACGCCTTCGCCGTTCATGTCGCCGGCCTTCTTGTCCTTGACGAAGGTGTAGACCGGCTTGCCGTCATAGGCCCACATATTGGTGCCGTCGGTGCGCTTGACGACAGACCATTCGCCTTCGGTCTTCGTGCTTGCCTTGGCTTTCAGCGGCGGCCAGTTGGCGGCGCATTTGTCATAGCAGTTGGACTTGCCCTTCTCGTCCTTGTCGAAAGTGTAGAGGGTCATGCCCTTGGCGTCGGTGTAGATCTTGGT
>NZ_RZSB01001170.1:0-1159 GCF_004023285.1 Mesorhizobium sp. M2A.F.Ca.ET.067.02.1.1 | reverse complement strand
GCGTATCCTCTGCTCGGAAAAGTCAGGATGCCGGGTCATGAAAATCGCAAGCTCGCGCTCTGCCTCGTCATGCCTGCCGCTTCTGATCAGGGCGCCTATCTTCAGGAACCTGGCGTAGAAGTAACTTGGCGACAGGTTGAGCGAGCGCTCGGCTGTGGCGATCGCGGCCGGCCAGTCCTCGACGAAGCAATAGGCGGCGGCCAGTTCACCCAGATTGTGGAAGCGATAGAGGTCGAACGGGCTCAACCGCTCGGTATCGAGAAAGAACGGGATCGCGCCGGCCGCGTCGCCAAGCAAAAGTTGCGCGCTGCCCATGGCCGAGCGGGCGAAGGCGAAGCTCGGATTGATGTGGATCGCCTCGGCAAGGTGCTCGGCCGCCAATGCCGGCAGGCCGCGCATGATGTCGGCCGCGCCGAGATAGGCATGCGGGCGTGCATCGAGGCTGTCCATCAGCAGCGCCTTGCGCGCAAGCTCCTCTACCTTTTCCAGGTCGTCGCTGTCGCCGAAACGCAGCCAGGCCCGCCAGAAATACCACCAGGCCAGTTCGTTGAGCACGGCGCTCGAGTTCGGATCGTCCCGGTAGGCTCTGTCGAAGAAGTCGAGCGCGATGTCGGTGTCGCGGCGTGTGCGCCTGTTCATGTGCCAGCGGCCGCGCCTGACCAATTGCCAAGTCTCAAGGCTCTCCCACGGCACCTGGAACGTACGCGCCTGCTCGGCGCGATCGACCTCCTTGTCGAGGATGGAAACGATCTCGCTGCCGACCTGGTCGCGCAGCCTGAAGATGTCGACGAGATCGCGGTCGAAGCGTTGCGACCAGACCAGGCGCCCGTTCGACGTGTCTGTAAGCGATGCGTTGAGACGGATATGCCTGTCGTGGCGCGCCAGCGTGCCGCTGACGATGTAGCGCGCGCCAAGCGCATTGCCGATTAGCCTTGTGCCCAGGCTGTCGTCGCGAAACTGAAAGCTGGATCCCTTTGCGATGACCGAAAGCCAGCGCGTGTTGGAAAGACCGTAGATGATGTCCTCGGCAATGCCGTCGGCCATATAGCCGACGTCCGGTTCGCTTCCATTGCCCTGGAACGGCAGCACCGCGATTGCCGGTGGTCCCTTGGGGACGGGTTTGTAATGGCCGGGTGCGGCCGGGATAGAAGCGAAGGAG
>NZ_RZSB01000116.1:0-11255 GCF_004023285.1 Mesorhizobium sp. M2A.F.Ca.ET.067.02.1.1 | reverse complement strand
GGGTAGGTGCTGTCGTCGGGGTCGTTGGGCTGGTTGGCGCAGCCGTCGGGGGCTGGGTCGATGACGTCGACGGAGCGACGTTGCCACCCGTAACGGTGTCGCCGCTGCCCGCCTTCTGATAAAGCTGAACCTCGTCGATCTGCATCTGCATCGACGAAGGGGTCGAACTATCCAGAGCCGTATGCCATCCGGACGCGTTCGAATTCGCGACCGAATTGCTCATGATCAATTGCATCGGTTCATCCGGGATCGCGACCTGTGCGCTGGTCACTTGCGCCATTTGTTTCCCGTCCAGATACCAGGTGATCGATTCACCAGGCACCCAGTTGATGCCGTAGGTGTGGAAGCCGCCCGTGAGGTTGATGCCGCTGTCGATGGTGTCGCCGACCCACCCTGACGGTCCGTGGAGGTGCCAGGAGAAATTGTTGTCCGCCGGCCCAGAACCGGTAAATCCACCCTCCTGTATATCGAGCTCGAAATTGTCGCCGCTGCTGCCCGCGCCGTCGCCGGGCATCAGCCAGAGGCCTGGCCATGCGCCTCCGCCGCTCGGCGCCTTCATGCTGATCTGAAGGTAGCCGCCGTTGAATTCGAAGTTGCCGTAGCTGCTGACGGCGCCGGACGTGATCGGGAATGTCTGTGCCACCCCACCCTGATTTATGCCGCTGATGGGCTGTTTGATCGCCGTGAGATCCAAGGTCCCGTTGCTCACCGACACCTGGCTCGGCATTTCATAGTCGGCATTATATGGGCCGCCCGGCGTGCTTCCTCCCGACCCATTGCTATTCCAGGCCCAGCCGTTGGCGGCATTGCTGGTGATATAGGTATGCCAATCGCTGTCGAGCGCCGTGCCGGAGAAGTTTTCCTCATAGACGAGGTCGCTCGAGGCAAAGCCTGTTGGTGCGGAAAGAGTCATTCCGTGATCCTTCTTGGGCGTTGAAAAAAATTCACTGCCGCGCATCGCCAAAGTGCGTGAGACGTCGCACGCGCAGCTAGGCAACGCGAACTGATTTGAAACTCGTAGCTGGGCTACGAGAACTGATTTCAAACTCGCATAGGCAACGCGACTGATTACAAAGGAGGGGAGATTTGGGTGTCTTCGCCCCAGACACTGATGTCGAGCGGGCTCAACGTTGATTTCACCATCGAAGACGAGTCTTGTCGACGGGAATGCTTGTCAGGTTCTCGCCCCTGAACCCGTGTACGGTGTCGCTGCCAACGCGCACAAGGCTTTCAACGATTTGAGCCGCAGCCGAATTGAAGTCGACCGCATGTCTCCCGGCGGGCGCGCCGCCGAGCTTGCTATTAAGTATAAGCACAGTAGTCCCTTAGTTCATTGCGTCTTTTTTGTTCTCATTCCGCCCGCACCCCTAAGTAAACACAGGCATTTCCGCATTTAAACTTGCTCAGACACCGTCTTGTACCTGCGTAAATTATTCGAAGACGATGTATATGACACAGGCGACCATACTACGATTTGCGGCGAGAATGAGGCTCGGCGGGTGATTGTTAACACATTCCTAATGTAACTTATTAACACGTTCTAATATGGAAAGTGATCAACGGACCGCGCCGGGGCACCCTTCCAGATGGCCTGCCACGATCGTATCTTCGGTTGAAATGTTGCGGTCGCTTTGGGTGCCCGGTGGCTCGCGCGGGTCGTTCGCATTTGAGGTCGTCGAAAGGGATGGGTGGGATGTCTTGCGATGGCGCATCGCTGACGAGCCTTCGAGCCTGTTGTCGCACCCGGCCGGATGTTCGACCACCATTTGCGCGCCGATGTGCTTGGCCGAGCTCAGCCGTTAAGGCGTTGACCACGTTCCAGTCTCTATAAATGTCACTGCGTCACGTCGCTAGCCACGCAGCCGCAATGCCCGCGTCATCCGCTGGGGTATCGTGATAGAGCACGGTCTCTACAGCGCCGCGCAGCCGTTCAATCGCAATGCCAAAGTGCCTGAATCGGGATCATATTATCAAGATCTGAGCAGCGCCAAGACGCGCAACCGCATCCAAGGGGAGAGTGCGAATGCTTGGGTACCTTGTTGAAATGGCTGGAGCGTGGCGCCACGGCGCGCATGCGCTTCGTCGCCGCGGGACGGCTCCGCGGATTGTCAGATTTGAACCGCGCAACGAGTCGCCAAAGCTCCACTTCGTGGCCATCTGCTAACAGCCTGGCCTGCTCTTTCGCCGCAACGTCGTCTACGCAGGTAAGGTTGATGCCGCCCTTGAACTGGCCGCGGTCGTCCAGAACGTAGAGCCGATAATGCTGCATCGCTTGTTCTCGATCAGGATTGCCAGCTCGTCTCGGAGCCAGCTGGATTTGCATTGAAGCCGCCAGCAGCGCTGCGCCGCTCTCGCCGATCGCTCCACTTTTGTGTACCCGCAAGACAAAGACGCTGCATGACGACATGCCCGAACATGGAATGTATGTCCTCCGCAATTTGCATGTCATTCACATTGACCCAAACCACATGTTGGGCGATCTGCCTGAGCGTTCCTCCGCCATATCCGCAAAGCCCTAGCGTAACTGCGGCATGATCATTGGCGTATCGAACGGCACGCAGAACGTTTTCCGAGTTTCCGCTTCCCGAAATCGCGACGACCAAGTCGCCTTCGTTCAGAATGTTCTTTAGCTGCTCCACGAACACATCCTGGAAAGAAACATCGTTCGCGTATGCAAACGTAAGGCCTACATTGTCGATCAGCGTCCGACCACGAAACGGGCGCTTCGTGGAGAGATAGATGCTCTTGTTCCAGTCGGTGATGAAATGCAGTGCCGTGAGCGAACTGCCACCATTTCCAAGCGTGATTATCTGCTTGCCATCCTCCTGGGCCTGCGCGACCAAGGCCACTGCATTATCGATGCTTGCGTGGTCCAATGAAGCCAGGACGATCTCGAGTTTCTTGAGATAGGCTTGAGCACTGCCGCCAAAATTTTTTATTGGGCGGGCTCCGATGTCGGTTGATTGAGTACTGCCGCCAAAATGCTTCATTGGGTGGACTCCGATGTCGGTTGATAGTGAACGATGCGGCTCCCGGCGAAGTCGAACTTGACAGGGAAGTGCTTTAGATCCCCGAGGGCCGCTTTGATTGCGTCGTGGCGATCGAGAGGTGCGAAGAACATGAGAAAACCTCCTGCACCTGCTCCCAGCAGCTTACCGCCCGTGGCACCCGCCCGCATCGCGGTCTGGTACCAGTGATCGATTGCATCGTTCGTGATTTCCTCGGAGAGGCTCTTTTTTAAGAGCCAGTTCTCGTGGAGGATTTCGCCGAAGGCGTCGAGGTTGCATCGATGCAGTTCATCACGAAGCTGATAGGTGAGCCCGACCATCCGCCTGAGCGCTTTGCGCTTGTCCGGAGCTCTTGCGATGCACTCCGACTGTCGCACGAGAATGTCCGAAGCACTGCGCGTAATGCCGGTGTAGAACATGAGTACTTGCTTCTCGATCGAGGCGATGAAATCACGCGGGCATATGAGCGGTGACACCGAGACGCTGTCATCGGAGTGAAACTCGATGAGATTCAATCCGCCGAAGGCGGCGGCGTATTGATCCTGCCTTCCAATGGGCGCGCCACAAAGTTCGATCTCGATGCAACAACTATCGGCACCGAGCTTTGCCTTGGAGACATATTGCCCCCGAAACGCGTTCAGCGCGTGCAGAAGGCCAACCGTAAAAGCGCTCGATGATCCAAGTCCGGTTCCCTTGGACGGAATATCGGCAATGGTCGTTATCTCAACGCCCCCGCATATCCCAAGGTATCCCATCGTGGCCTTGACTATCGGATGCTGGATATCCTCAACGCTATCGACCTCTTCCGTTTTTGAATAAGCGATTCGAGTGCCGTTATCGAACTTGCGGTTCACATTCACGTAGACGTACTTGTCGATAGCAACGCTTAGGACGGCGCCGCCTTCCTCCCGATAGAAGGCAGGCAGATCGCTGCCACCTCCCACGAAGCTCACTCGAAGCGGGGTCTGACTGATGATCATCCGACCGCCTCAATCGGCTCGATCACCCGCAATCGGACACACTGGTTGGCGCTCGCCCGCGATGCCAAAACGATTGGTGTCTCGTCCTCCTGACGGGAACTATAGATACGCGCTGCAGCCTCACGATCCACGCCTCGACGCGAGTATTCCCGCGTTACTCGGTGCCTCCTCAGTTCCTCATCGATATCAACGAAGAATGTGTGTGCACGACCGGGCGGAACCAAGTCGGACAGCGAAAGAGCGACGGCTCCTTCCACGACCAGGACGGTTTCCGGAGAAATGCTTATCTTTTCCGATCTTGGATGCGATACGCGGCTCAGCTTTTCGTAATAGGGCAGATCGAGCGTCTCGCGAGAACGAACGCCCACCAGGCGGCTTACAACCTTCCTGATCTCGTTCATGTCGTAGCGACCCATCACCGTTGCTTCGCGATCGGCGGCGGACCGTATCCAGCGATCAAGGGCAACGACTTGCGCATCAAAGCCGCGGCCGCGAAGTACCTCGGCGATAGCGCTGGAAAGGACGCTCTTTCCGCTTCGGGAGAGCCCTGCCACGAAACACACGTCACCCGGCTCCACATGCGCGATCAGATCGGATGCCGTGTCCACCAAGGTCGGATGAACGGTGAGAATGAACGTGGCAGCCTCGAACAAGTCCGGGACGGTATAGTCGGGCATGACATGATATTTGCTGTCCAGCCCGCCCGCGCCCGTCTCGACCAGGATCGATCTGATGCCGGACCGTTTTGCGAGTGCGATGTCGGTAGAGGAATCGCCGATGACCCAGGATTGTCTGCGATCGATATTGAACGCCTCGACCGCCTGGTCGACCAACCCGGTGGCGGGCTTGCGGCATTCACAGTGGACCTTTAGTGCTTCCACCTCACCGGCAAAGCCGCGATCTGGATGATGCGGGCAGTAATAAATGGCATCGACAAAAGCCCCGCGGCGGCCAAGCTCGGTCTCCATCTTGTCATGGATCCTCCGCAAGTCTCGTACAGAGCAATCTCCTCTCGCCACAACGGGTTGGTTTGTGACGACGATTGTGCGGTATTCGGCCTGGTTGAAACAGGCGATCGCGGCCGCGGCCCCCTTGATCAGCTCGAAGCGTTCGGGACGATCGATGTGCCCATCGTCGACATTGATGCAGCCGTCCCTGTCCAAAAATACTGCTTTCTGCGGAGAAGCGAGTGAAGCTCGGGCTATGCGGCCGGAGGCAAGGTCGGCGCAGACCTTGTCAAGTCTCGCCGGGGTTCCCGCGTCTTTTATGTACTCAGGGCTGCTATAGCTTCTGATCTCCGCGCCCGCCCGAAGCATTTCAGGAAAGAGATCCTTGCCAAAATCGAGCGGAGTTGCCGCGGCGCGCCACGGCAACAATGCTTGTCTTCGAATGTAGTAAAGAGCTGCGCTGACTTTGTTGGGATAAAAGCAACCGGGATCGTGTGGATATGGATGGAACGCGGTAACCACGCCATCTTCCGACGTTTCGATCAGATCGGAATCATGCGGGTGATCATTCGGATGGGTGAAAACAGTTGCGGCTGCTGCCTCGTGTTTTTCATGGAAGCACTTGAAGCGGGTGAGATCGACGTCGAGCATCGTGTCGCCGTAGATCGTGAGGAAGTCCTCGTCGAGCAGATCCAAAACGGACAGAACCGCCCCGGCAGTCCCGCGAGGCGCGCCGTCATCTACGCACCGAACTTCGATCCCCCAATTCCCGCGCTGATTGCAGAATTCCACGATTTGCTCGGCTGCGTGGTTCACCAGGATCAAGATCCTCTCGATCCCGTGTTGCTTGGCGAGGAGGATCTGATGCTCGAGAAGTGGCTTGCCACCAATGTTGGCCAGCGACTTGGGCAGATCACCGATCCGGCTCCTGAGCCGTGTCCCCAGACCACCGGCAAGTACAACGGCCTGCATCATGGATGTCCTTCCTGCCGCACGATTTCCACGACGGCTTTTCGGACAGCCTCGGCCGATCCAAGCTGGGGCCGCCAACCGAGCGCACGGAGCTTTGCCACGTCATAGGAAAACCGGGGAACATCGCCCGTCCAACCGCGATCTTCAAATCCGTATTCGATACCCGCGCCCGGTGCGACAGCCTCGACAGTGGTTTCCGCTATGAAGCTGACGGTTACCCCTTTGTCCTCGGGGCCGATATTGTAGCAGCCAAGCCGCTCGGATGCGTTTGCACGCAGGTAGACGACTGCATCGATGAGATCATTGACGTGAAGATAGGCCTTCCGTTGGCGGCCCGATCCCAAAACGTTCAGCTTGTTTGGTGTGATCTTCAGCTTTCTGACGAAATCCACAATGACGCCGTGTGTTGCCGGAACGCCGACCACGTTCGGAAAGCGAAAGATCAAGGCTCGCTCCAACCAGTTCTCGACGGCTGCGCTGATGAGCGCTTCCGATGCGAGCTTCATGGCGCCATAGTTGGAAATCGGCAGCAGCGGCCCGACATCCTCTCTGATCGGAGCCTCCCCCAAATCGCCGTACACGGCTGAGCTGGATGCAAAAGCAAGGAACGGAACTCCCGCCTGCCTCATTGCGTCCAACACGTTGAACGTCGTTAGAAAGGTATCGCGCAGATCGACAGAGGGATCTGAGATTCCTGCAGGAATGTCCGAATTGGCAGCCATGTGCCAGACTTCGGAAATCGGAATGCGACTGTGACAGTTCATAAAGCGGCTTCTCACCGCAGCCGCGTCTGAGAGATCCACTTTCTCAAAAATGAACCTCTCATGCGTAAGAAGCTCGTTCAGGTTTTCCCGAGAACCTCGCGACAGGTTGTCAAAGCCAAAGACCGGATATCCACGATCAATAAAAATCCTTGCAAGCCTGCTTCCTACAAAGCCGGCCACTCCCGATATGAAGATGGCGCGCGGTTCAACCAATCGGATTGCCCCTTGCCTTTTGTGCGCAAGCTTTCGCGCCAAAGTCTTCCGGATTCTGCAATGACTTCCGTTTGCGAGCCTTCACCGCTGGACAGCCGCGAGTTCGACCGGGGCTCGGCATTAAGCTCTGCGCCCGTCTTTGAGGTCATGCGTCTCTTGCGTCTCTGTGAATCATTGCATGGTTTTCTTCGATCCGCGATTATTCCTCGGGGGTAGCCCCATTTTGCTGATCCGGACTGAATCGCATCGCGCCCGCTGTGGGGCGACGCTGCTGCGGATTCTGGCGGTCGTGCCGGCCGCACAATCTCGCCGTTTGCGTCTCTGTCGGATCGAACCGGCCTTCGACTAAGAATACCGACGCAATGTCCCGGATGAGGGGCGGTCGCCATCCACCGAGAAGCCCCGAAACTCGATACCGAGCTGCTTGAGCCGCTCTACGCCGGGAACCTCTCGCGCCGGGCGCACGAGCCCGAGGATGGAGTCGGATCGGAAGGGCAGGGGGACATGCACCGCCTCAGCTGCCTTGAGGGCGCCACTGACAAGCTGCCAGGGCACGGCGACGGCACGCAGTGTTCTGCCTTGCGATGCGGCGATCTCGTTCATGAGCCGTCGGAACGGCACCGGTTCGGGGTTGGCCAGCCCTACCGGTTCCGGCAGGGGCATGTCCGACTCGGCAATACGCACCATAGCGGCTGCCATGTCCGCCTCATGCACCATGAACTGATGGGATTGCGCCCCGATGAGAGGTGTAACCGGCAGCGTGGTGAGCTTGCGGAGCGCGCCTGCCATCCCGCCCCAACCGGGGCCGTACACTAGGCCGAGCCGGGTGGAGACAGCTCCCAGACTGCCCGCCGTGCGCTCGCAGGCCAGTTTCGCCTGACCGTACAACTGTTGGGTTCCCTTATAGGCGGACATCGAGGAGATAAAAATAACCCGGCGAACCCCTGCGGCGGCGACATTGCGGAGGAGGTGCTGCGAGCCTGACACATTGGTGCCCCACACATCGCCGGCGCTGACGAGGGTCAGGTCCCATGCACCGTGGATGAGCACATCCAGGTCGCTGAATGCGGCCCCTGACGGCGGGCGCTTGATCTCATATGGGCGCCACTCGGCGACGCTGGCGGCAGATTCGGAGGCCACCCGGTTCGGGCGGGCGAAGGCGATGACCTTATGCCCTTGTTCGGCGAAGGCGGCGCGCAGGATGGTCCCGACATATCCGTTCGCTCCGGTGATACCGACCCGCATCGAACGCTCAAGCCGTCAGCTGCATCGCTTCGCGGGCGATGCGATGCGAATTGGCCATCACCGTCAGCGTAAAGGTGGTAGCCGGAACATTTGGGAAAACCGACCCGTCGATGAGATGGATCCGGTCCCAGCGCGCCAGCCGCCCAAGGCGGTCTGTCGTCGCACTCCCGGAATCCGGCTCATTGGCGTGAGGAAAGCTGCCGCCAAAGTGGTAGCTTTTGGCTCCGCCCGACCACAGCATCCGCGGCGTGACTGGCCACAAGTCAAGGTAAGGTGCCGCCCTGCGGATCCGGCTTATCACGTCAGGCAGCATTGGAGGCACGCATTTGCCCCTGACCTTGGCCTCGCTGAAGCCCTCCGAAGTGAGAGTGATCTGGGGGAGCTCGTCAGGAGCTGCTGCGGACAGCTGGGCGCTCACTCGGATCTTGGGTGACGCCCAGGACGGCAAGTAGCCCAGGCCTACCGTCAACCGGCTGAGCAGCCGATCGGTCGCGAAGGCGGCGGCGCGGTGTTTGAGGAAACCGGGAAGCGCATCGTAATATGCCTGATTGAACGGATAGAAGTGAATCTGTGAAACATCCAAGCCTTCGTCGTCCCGGGCGATGACCATGGTGAACTGGTTGAGTGTGAACTCGCGCCTTGCACGTGGGTCGGGGGTTGGCTTCATGGAAATCATTGGAAGAACGAACTGAGCAGATTCCGAAAGATGCACCGGCTGGTTCGATCCGAGCGAGCCCAACATCAGCCTTGTGGTCCCGATTGCTCCGCAGCCCACGAAAACCCGGTCGGCCGTGAATCGCTGGATCCGGCCGCTCGACAGCTCCCGTGCGTGCACGACGGCCGTGTCGCCCTCCTGTTCGACTCGCACCGCGAGCAACCCGCTGCGGTAGTCGATCCTCCCGTTGCGCCGGAAGCGATCGAAGCTGTGCGAGGCCGAGAAGATCAGCGACCGTGGGCACCCGGTCATGCACAGGCTGCAGGGCTGGCATTGAGGGGCAGCGAAGGCGAGCCGGGCGCGGCCTATCGTTATTCCGGTGGAGCGCACTCGCTCGCGGTGCCGGTCGTAGTTGGCCAGGACCATTTGTGTCCGCGGCGCCAGC
Source organism: Mesorhizobium sp. M2A.F.Ca.ET.067.02.1.1 (assembly GCF_004023285.1). Taxonomy (NCBI): domain Bacteria; kingdom Pseudomonadati; phylum Pseudomonadota; class Alphaproteobacteria; order Hyphomicrobiales; family Phyllobacteriaceae; genus Mesorhizobium; species Mesorhizobium sp. M2A.F.Ca.ET.067.02.1.1. The sequence goes on along the minus strand of NZ_RZSB01000116.1, from coordinate 2,026 downwards.
GGCGGAAGCGCGTCCGGGGATCCGATGAGGGGAAACCACTCCTCGAGATCGTCGGACTCTCCCGCGAAAGGTATGTGACCCAGGATAGTCCGATAGTGCTCTTCCATATCCGAGAAGCCGAACGGCCATGCCTTGAACGTGGCGGCGCTGAAGGGCATGATCTGGGCCCCCCAGACATTGCTGAACCCCCCGTAGGCGCTCGATATGACCGCCGGGTTCACTCTGCTCACGGAATGGACGCCGTCGAGCTGGCCCTTGTTGGCAAACGGGAAATCGGATCCGTAGCTTCTCTTTTCAGGCAGCGAGTCGGACTGGACCCGCTTGGGCTGCTGGCTGATCCGGCGGACATCCTCTTCATCCCAGTCGTCGACACGCAGCCTAGACAGCCTGGCTATGACCTCCTGGGTCTCCGCGTTCAGCACGGTGCCCGGGTCGAACACGGTTATCTTCTCGTCCGGTTTTTCGGACAGCGCCAACACGGCGGCGGCTGCAGCCGGACCCGACCCGATGATTAGCGAAGACGGCATCTACTTCCCACGCCTAACGCCTTGCGCGGCTGCGTCCAGGATCTGCTTGTTTGCCTGTAGGCGCAGCTGGCGCCGGCGGCCCAGCAGCGCGATCCGGCCGGTGACATGGCCTGCCGCGGCAAGGCCCACGCCAACGATTATTGCCGCGCACCGCGCCAGCCCGTGGGCGTCGCCCTTGGCCGCCTGCAAAATCTCGCGCGGTACGCCCCTGGTCAGCGCGTGCCAGACGAAGCGCGTCTCGGCACCCAGTGTGGCGGCGTCGCCCATCTGAGCAAAGGCCTCGACTTTCCCCTTGTTGACGAAGAAGCAGCGGCGCCAAAAGTACTTCCAGGTGGGCCGTGAGGCAGGCACAAAGTGGCGGACGGTCGCCGCCGGTTCATAGATGACCGCTTCGCTGCCCTTGATGTGCGCCACGCGGTGGCACATGTCCATGTCGTCGTGATGGTCGGAATGGAATCCCCCCACCTGCTCGAGGAGGGTGCGCCGCACCGACATGTTGGCTCCGATGAGGTGAGCCAAAGGAGCTCGGCTGGTCGGAAGGCCATCGTAAGTACATCCGAACACCCAGTCGAACTGTAGAGGGAACCAGGCCGGGCGGCCAATCTCGAACACCGGAATCGGACGCCCGCCGACGGCGCCGATGCGCTCGTCCTGGTAGGGTGCGGTGAGAACCTCGAGCCAGTCCTTGTCGGCCGCAGCATCGTCATCCAGGAATGCCAGGATCTCTCCGGCAGCCGTCTCGGCTGCCGTGTTTCGGGCCGATCCGAGATGCCCATCCCATTTGTTCTGGATCACCCGTATCGGGGGGGTGGATGCGGCGAAGTCAGCCCATTGGGCGGCACTACGGTGGAACAGGGGCTGGTCGACGCATACGATGATCTCGCAGGGCTGCAATGTCTGCTCCTGAGCCGAGGCCACCGACTTCAGCAGGAGTGCCCATCTGTCCGCAGTGTAGGCGCAGATAATTACTGAGATCGTAGGGGGGCGGCGTTCGCTGCTGACGCCATCCTCGGACTGCCCGGTCCTCGACCGCGGCTGTCGGGTTGTGGCAACGTCATCAGCGCCGCGGGCGACACCGATACTTGGGTTCCCGACGTGACCCTCCCGGCCATAGGATTGCGCAAGCTTCAGAATACGCATCTAGGAATTCTCCCGACTTGAGCTGCCAGTGTCTGTCCAAACTCTTTGGTAGGGGTGCGATGGTCCTGGTTTGAAACGCCGGGCTTCTACGCACCGGATTCGGCCTGCCCGAGTTCTCACCACGGAAGATCACCGGGGCTCGCGGGCGCGGCGGGGCCTGGCGGCGCACCCCGGCGATCGAGTGTGGAGGCGCAGATCACAACGCAAGCTTCGGTCATGGCAGTTGGTGAGTTGCTTCTGAGGCCGAGCTGGTATCGCGTGTCTGCGTCGCTCGAGCCGTGGCGGCTTTGAGGATGTTCCAGAGCGCACCACCGTCATGGTGGATATCGAACTGGTCGTGTTCGTCGACAGGATAGTGT
>NZ_RZSB01001169.1:0-1162 GCF_004023285.1 Mesorhizobium sp. M2A.F.Ca.ET.067.02.1.1 | reverse complement strand
ACCCATCGCGTTCCAGACCGCGCAAGGTGGTGGTCAGCATTTTTTGCGAAATGCCGCCGACGGCGGCGCGCAATTCGTTGAAGCGCATCGCGCCGTCACCCAGCTTGCCGACCACGAGCACGGTCCATTTATCGCCGACCCGCTGCAGGATTTCCGACACGGCACGGCAGTCTTCGGTGATATGCGGGTGCCTCAGTAACATAAACGTGCCCCCTTGCGCGCTGGTTTGTCAGTATCACATATAGCGCCGGTATCCAAACGATACCAGAAATTCCCGCAAGGAGAGCCCCTTATGTCCAAGCCCAAAATCGCCATCGTCGTCGGTTCGACGCGCGCCGCCCGCTTCGCCGACGTGCCGACGCAGTGGATCGCCAAGATCGCCAAGGCTCATGCCGACATCGACGTCGAGATCGTCGATCTGCGCGACTGGCCGCTGCCCTTCTTCGACGAGGTCGCATCCTCCGCCTGGGCGCCGTCGCAGAACGAAGTGGCGCAGCGCTGGCAGAAGAAGGTCGCCGAGTTCGACGGCTTCATCTTCACCGCCGCCGAATACAATCACGCTCCGACCGGTGTCTTGAAGAACGCCATCGACTACGCCGCCAATGAATGGAACAAGAAGCCGGCCGGCTTTGTCGGCTACGGCTCGGTCGGCGGCGCGCGCGCGGTCGAACAGCTCCGCCTGATCGCCGTCGAGCTGCAGATGGCGCCGGTCAAGTCGGCCGTCCATATCGCCTGGGGCGATTTCCTTGCGGTGCGCCAGGGCGAGAAGAAGCTCGAGGACATCGAGCATCTGAACCAGGCCGCCGCCGCGCTGGTCAACGACGTCGCCTGGTGGGCCAAGGTGCTGAAGGCGGCCCGCGCCGCCGATGCGATCGCCGGCGAAGCCCAGGCCGCTTAAAGCGCCTGCGAAAAATCATCCTCCCGAAGGGCGGCGCTTGCGTCGCCCTTTTTGTTTGCAGCAACGGCTCGTGCAAGTTCGTTCGCGCCGGCTCGATATGCAGCGCCGGCGCGTCCGATCATACTGACTTGCATAATGCAATCGACTTGGCTATATCTAACTTTCATTTTGAAAGTGAGTCACGAGAATGGTTGCCAGGACGAGCTTCGAAACGCGCCCATGCCCTATCGCGCGCAGCCTCGACGAGGTCGGCGAGTGGTGGAG
>NZ_RZSB01001168.1:0-1162 GCF_004023285.1 Mesorhizobium sp. M2A.F.Ca.ET.067.02.1.1 | reverse complement strand
GCAGGAAGGACGTGATCCACAGCGTCTTCATCGAGTATCCGGCGGCGCTCAAGGCGAAATACGACCCGCTGGTCGGCACCATCGCCGGCAGCTTGCACGAGGCGTCCGGCCCACACTGGAAATAAACCGCTCGCCACCACCCTCCGCCCGATTTACCGCCGACCTTTTCCGGCCTAGCCTTCCAGCGCGATTTTCGCTCAAGGGGGAGTGCACATGCGCACAATCATGCTTTCACTTGCAATGCTTGGGATTGCTTCCATGCCGGCCGCCGCTCAGTCGATCGGCGGCACCTACACCGTCGCCGGCACCAATTTCGATGGTTCGAAATATGGTGGCGAGGCAACCATCACGCTGACCAGCGACACGACCTGCACGATCCACTGGGAAACCGGCGGCTCGACTTCGGACGGCATCTGCATGCGGAACGACAATGCGTTTTCCGCCGGCTATGCGATGGGCAAGGAAGTCGGCCTCGTCGTATACAAGATCGAGAAGGACGGCTCCCTGCATGGGCTTTGGACCATCGCCGGCCAGAACGGCAACGGCACCGAAGTGCTGACGCCGAAGTAAGTCTTCGGGACCCCGGCAAATCGATATCATGGGCCACGCAGAATTCGTGGCCCATTTCTTTTGGCGTTGCTGTTTGCCGGTCGCCTGCTACGGCTTGATCTAGAAAAAGAGTCCGGAAACGCCTTTGCCTCTCTCGCCAAACCTGCGCGGCGCGCTGTTCATGATCGTGGCCATGGTCGGCTTCACCTTGAACGATGCGATCACCAAATTTTCTTCCGAATCGATGAACATGGCGCAGGTCATGCTGGTGCGCGGCGCCTTCGCGTCCTTCTTCGTGGGCCTGCTTGCCTGGCGGCGCGGCGCGCTGGTCAATCCGGCCGCCATGCTGCAGCCGATGGTGGCCATGCGCGTGGCCGGCGAAGCCGGCGCCACAGTGTCGTTCCTGATCGCGCTTGCGCATCTGCCGATCGGCAATGTCTCCGCCGTCATGCAGGCATTGCCGCTGGCGGTCACCATGGGCGCGGCCTGGGTGTTCGGCGAAAGTGTCGGCTGGCGACGCTGGACCGCGATCGCCGCCGGCTTCGCCGGCGTGCTCATCATCGTGCGGCCGGGTTTCGAAGGGTTCAGCGTCTATTCGCTGGTGGCATTGGCC
>NZ_RZSB01001167.1:0-1165 GCF_004023285.1 Mesorhizobium sp. M2A.F.Ca.ET.067.02.1.1 | reverse complement strand
TTCCTGGGCACGCCGCCGCGTCACCGCGACGTGCCCGATCGCTTCGGCGCCTTAGCGGACGCTGGCGACCGCATCCTCGCGGCCGTCGTTGATCGTCACCCAAACGCCGGAATTCTCCGTCGATTGGCGCTTGAGATAGGTGTAGACCGTATCGTTCCAGGCGAGCACTTTCGGCTCGAGATTGTCGAGGATGAACTCGCCGAGGCCGGTGCGCACGGTGAGCACGGCATGGCCGTCGCCATTGGGCTGGCGCACCACCGTCATCAACAGATTGCCGGCCGGGACACCCGCGGCCATCAACTCGCGGCGCTTCTCCAGCGCGTAGTCCTCGCAATCGCCAACGCCATTGTCGGGATAGGCCCAGTATTCCTCGACACCGTAGATTTCCATGTCGGTGCGCGGCTTGACCCGGGCGTTGACCGAATTGTTGATGTCGATGATCGTCGCCCACAGCTTGCGCGTCAGTTCGACCGGCGGTCCCTTCGGCGTCCGCTCGTTGCATTCGACCGGAATGCGCTGACAGAAATCATAGTGACCGACCGGCTGGGTGGTGCGGCCACCCGTATGCATGAAAACCGGTCCCGCGCTTGCCGTGCCCCAGGCGGAAAGCTGCATCGCCATTGCCAAGAGCAACAGCTTGCCCCTCGTCATTTTCATTCTTGTAGTCTCCCCGTTTGAGGAGACTGTGCCACGTTGGGATTTATTTGACGCAAAAACCCGAAGTAGACATTGAGTAAAACGCCAGTAGAATAAGCATAAAATTTAAACTATCGTGGGCCTGGATTGTTCAGATTTGTGAAGATTTGGTAGGTGCCGGGTGGCCTATTTCGGGTGAAAACCGGGCCACAAAAAACCGGCCGCCGAGGGCCGGTTCGTTTGGCTTTGCGGTGGCTTGCGTCAGGACCGCGGCGCGTTGAATTCCTGGTCGAGCGTTTCCGGCCGCTGGATGACCGCGAACTCGATGGCGACGCCGTCCTCGAAATGGCGCACCACCTGGCCGCGCATGGTTCCAAGCATGACCTGGATGCCGATCGCCGGCTTGACGTCGATCTCGATCGCGGCGCCCGAGAGCGACAGGTCGATGATGCGGCACTGGTACTGGCGCCCGTCGGTGAGTTGCAGGACGCTCATCGGATTGCGCGGTGCCACGCGCTCGTGGCGACGA
>NZ_RZSB01001166.1:0-1170 GCF_004023285.1 Mesorhizobium sp. M2A.F.Ca.ET.067.02.1.1 | reverse complement strand
CCGGCCGAGAAGCCGAAGGCCGCCCGTCCCTGGGAAATACCGGCGAATGCACCCGAACCGCCTGCCCCGCCGCCTCGCGCTGCTCCCGCGCCGCGGCCGTCGCGTGCAGCGCAGCCTGCGCCGAGCGACATGGCGCTGCGCGCGGCTTTCCTGCGCGGCATGGGCGTCGAGGAGGCCGACTTTCCCGGGCGTGACGCGATCGCCGAAATGGAGAAATTCGGGCGCGAATACAGGCTGATGCTCGACGGCCTGATGCAGCTCTTGCGCAAGCGCGCCGAAGAGAAGGGGAGCGCGCGTGTCGCGCAGACGGTGGTCGGTTCTTCGGAAGTCAACCCGCTCAAATTCCTGCCGACGGTCGAGGATGTCATCGTCACCATCGTCGCCGAGCGCAGCCCTGGCTTTCTCTCCGGCGAGGCGGCGATCAGCGACGCCGTCAAGGATCTCGCTCAGCATCACGTGCGCGCCTGGCGCGGCGTTCAGGCCGCGCTTCGGCGCATGATCGACCGTTTCGATCCGGCCGCGATCGAGGAAGAGCTCAAGTCCAATTCCGCGATCGGCAATCTGCTCGCCGGCGGGCGCAATGCCAAGCTGTGGGAGCTTTACCAGAAACGCCATCGCGACATCGCCCAGAGCGCGGAATCGAGCTTCCTGGGCGAGATCGGCGCAGACTTCAGGGACGCTTACGAAGAGGAGTAGGGACATGATCGACAGACGCGAATTCATCGTTGCTCTCGGCGCGACGGGGCTGCTTGCGGCTTGCCAGAGCGGCCCGCCGAAACCATCGGTGATCTCGGTCAACGTGACCGGCGGCGCCGGCATGAATCCGGGACCGGGCGGCGGCGACCGGCCGGTGACGGTTCTGGTGATGCGGCTTGCCAGCACCGGCAAGTTCAACTCGGCCGATTACTTCGCGCTGCAAGGTGATGCCGGCTCGGCGCTGGGCGCCGACCTCATCGGCTCGGACGCGATCTCGGTCGCGCCCGGCAAGACGGCGGCCAAGACCATCACGGTCGAGCCGAACGCCACGGCGCTCGGCTTCGTCGCGCTGATCCGGGAACCCGGCGGACGCAACTGGCGCACGACCAAGTCGGTTTCGCCGGGGTCGAAATTCACCATCAATGTCAGCCTCGGCAAAGGCGGCATATCCGCCTAGCGAAGCGTCAACAGGGC
>NZ_RZSB01001165.1:0-1171 GCF_004023285.1 Mesorhizobium sp. M2A.F.Ca.ET.067.02.1.1 | reverse complement strand
CGCACCGTCGGCGCGCCGATGATCTCGACCGGCAGGTCGAGATCGCGGCAGAGCTGCCTGACGACGCAAAGCTGCTGGTAGTCCTTTTCGCCGAACACGGCGCAGTCGGGCGCCGCCTGCAGGAAGAGCTTGGCCACCACGATCGCGACGCCGTCGAAGAAGCTCGGCCTGAAGTCTGTTTCGAGACCCGACGAGGGGCCGCCCACCGAGATCTTGGTGGCGAAGCCGGCGGGGTACATTTCGCTTACGCTCGGCGTGAAGGCGAGATGCGCGCCTGCCTCCCGCAACCGGTCGAGATCGCGCGCCAGCTGGCGCGGATATTTGTCGAGGTCCTCCGTCGGCGCGAACTGCGTCGGGTTGACGAAGATCGAGACGACGCAGCGGTCGGCGCATTCGAGCGCGATCCTGACCAGCGAGATATGGCCGTCATGCAACGCGCCCATGGTCGGTACCATGGCGACCCTGAGGCCGGCCTGGCGCCACTCGCGCACCTGGGCGCGAAGGGCGGCGACGCTGTCGACGACGATTGGAGTGCTCATGTCTCGTCCTTGCCGGATGCTGTCGTGAAGACGTGGTCTGGGCCGGGAAAGGCGCGGCTGCGCACCTCGGCGGCGTAGCGCGCCGCCGCATCGGCGATCACGCTGCGCAAATCCGCGTATTCCTTCACGAATTTGGGCACGCGGTCGACGGTCATGCCGACCATGTCGTCGATCACCAGGATCTGGCCGTCGCAGTCGGCGCTGGCGCCGATACCGATGGTCGGTATGGAAATATGACGGGTCAACTTCGCGGCCACGGCCTCCATCGTCCCCTCTATGACGACCGAGAAAGCGCCGGCCTTCTCCACCGCCTCGGCGTCGCGGAAGAGCGCTGCGATGTTCTCCTCCGTCCGGCCCTTGATCCTGTAGCCGCCGTCCCTTTCCACCGACTGTGGCTGCAGCCCGATATGACCCATCACCGGTATGCCTTCGGCGACGATGGCCGCGATCTGGGCGGCCATGTCGACGCCGCCTTCGAGCTTCACGGCCTGGCAGCCCGTTTCCTCGACAATGCGCCTCGCGGACGTCGCGGCCTGCGCCGGCGAGGTCTCATAGCTGCCGGCGGGCATGTCGACCACGACGCAGGCCTTGGCCGAGCCGCGCATCACGGCCTGGCCGTGGGCGATCATCAT
>NZ_RZSB01001164.1:0-1175 GCF_004023285.1 Mesorhizobium sp. M2A.F.Ca.ET.067.02.1.1 | reverse complement strand
GAGGATTTCCCGCCGGTGGTGAGGGCTGAGGTCGAAGCCAAGACCCGCCCGGCGGACCATGAGAACAGCGGTCCGATGGGGTTGATCAAGCGGCTGACCAACGGCCTTACCCGCCGCGAGGAAGAGCCGGCCCGGCTCCAGCCGGCGCAGCCGCGCGAACCGAAGCTGCGCCAGGCAGCGCCCGAGATGCGCCGCCTCGCCAGCCAGGATCCTGCGCTCTACGCGCCGCGCCGCGGCCAGCTCGACGATCAGGGCCGGCTGACGCCGCAGGCCCGCACGGTCCAGGAAGACGACCAGCTGGAAATCCCGGCCTTCCTGCGCCGTCAGGCCAACTGAGCGATACGGCGCACCGCCGATCGTTAACGATATATAACGGTTGTTAACAGGCAGACGAGAAACCGTCTGCCTGTTGCTTTGCAAAACATATCAAAAACAATCGCTTACGATCTATTTTTAACAAAATCCCGTGGTTACACGGGGTAAGAAACCGTGATTTGGAGTCTCCAGGGCGGGCCACTATCTTCGCCACGGACTAAAGTCGGTTTGCCGGGATTCGGGGAGTAGCCCTGCCTGCCGATCACACAGAGCCGCGTGCTCTTGCTTATTTTGCCGCATTCCATGCGAGCGCCAGACCGTTCACTGGCTGCAAGATACCCAAGGCCGATGGAGCGGACGCAGGCATTTTGGGCGTATGGGGTTACTCTTGCACGACTATCAGACGACAGTGAAATCGCGCGCGACGCTGACTGGCATCGGCGTCCATAGCGGCAAGACCGTCACCGTTCATTTCCTGCCGGCCGACGCCGATACGGGCATTGTCTTCCATCTTTCGAACGGCGGCGAAACCCGTGAGCTCCGCGCCCTGGTTGCGGAAGTCGGGGCCACCGATCTTTGCACCATGCTTGGCGATCCGGCCGGCGCACATATCGGCACCGTCGAGCATCTGATGGCGACGGTGTTCGGCCTCGGCATCGACAATCTCATCATCGAGATCGACGGCTCGGAAGTTCCGATACTCGACGGCAGCGCCATGGCGTTCGTCGAAGCCTTCGACCAGGCGGGTATCGAGACGCTGGCAGTGAAGCGCCGCTATATCCGCGTCGTCAAGCCGGTGCGCGTGGAAGCCGGCGCGTCCTGGGCGGAATTCCGCCCCTATGACGGCACGCGGTTCGAGG
>NZ_RZSB01001163.1:0-1186 GCF_004023285.1 Mesorhizobium sp. M2A.F.Ca.ET.067.02.1.1 | reverse complement strand
TGGCGGAGAGCCGCTCCAGCATCGACGGGCTGGTCGCCGGCCAGGTCGAGAAGCTGGCCGAAGGCCGCGATATCCTCAAGCGCGCGCTGGAAGCCGATCTCAACACGATCCAGGGCGCGATCGTCGATCATTCGCAGAAGATCACCGGCCATCGCGCCGAACTCTCGCGCGCGCTCGACGTCGATATGGCCAATGCCAGCGGCCTCATGCAGACCCATGCCGACCAGTTGTCGCAGAACCGCGCGACGCTGTCCAAGGCGCTGGAGGACGACCTCACCAAGCTCGCCGAGAGCCGCTCCAGCATCGACGGTCTGGTCGCCGGCCAGGTCGAGAAGCTGGCGGAAGGCCGCGACATCCTCAAGCGGGCACTCGAAGCCGACCTTGCCAAGCTCGCCGAGAGCCGCGCCTCGATCGACGGCCTTGTCGCCGGCCAGGTCGAAAAGCTCGCCGAAGGCCGCGATATTCTCACGCGCGCCCTTGAAGCGGACCTTGCCAAGCTGGCCGAAAGCCGTGCCGGCATCGACGGCCTCGTCGCTGGCCAGGTTGAGAAGCTCTCCGAAGGCCGCGATATCCTCACGCGCGCCCTTGAAGCCGATCTCGCCAAGCTGGCCGAAAGCCGCGCCTCGATCGACGGTCTTGTCGCCGGCCAGGTCGAGAAGCTCGCCGAGGGCCGCGATATCCTTAGGCGCGCCCTCGAAGCCGACCTCCAGAAGCTGACCGAAAGCCGATCCGAGATCGACGACGTCATCGCCGGCCATGTCGGCAAGCTGTCAGAAGGCCGCGACATGCTGGCCCGCGCCTTGGAGGACGATCTCGCCAAGCTCGCCGATACGCGCAAGGACGTCGACCGTTCGGTCTCCGGCCATATCGACCAGATCGCCGCGCGGAGCAGCGACATTTCGGCAGCGATCGCCGCCGATGTCGAGAAGATCGAGCAGGCCTTCAGCCGCCAGACCGGTGTCATCGAAGAACGCGCCAGCACCATGGAGCGAGCGCTGTCGACCGGTGTCGACAATGTGCGCGGCGTGCTGGAGAAGACCGCGGTGTTCGTGGCGGGCGCGTTGCGCGACAAGGTCATGGAAGTCACCAGCACCCTGCATGAGCAGGCCGGTGCGGCCTTCAGCAACGCCGATCGCAAGATCGCCGAACGCGCCGAGCAGACCTCCGCCGCGCTGCTTGCCAGGGC
>NZ_RZSB01001162.1:0-1186 GCF_004023285.1 Mesorhizobium sp. M2A.F.Ca.ET.067.02.1.1 | reverse complement strand
GTCGGGAACACCACCACCGGGCGCCCGGCATGACCGTAGCGCTTGTATTCCATGTCTCGGCCGAGATTACGGGCATGGCCCTTGTGATAGGAGACGTCCATCGGCTCAGGCCTTTTCCGCGTGGATATAGTCGACCGCCTGGCGCAGCGCCTTCTGATCCTTCGAACGCATCTGGTAGGCGTAATTGCCCATGGCGCGGCTGAAGACCTCTTCGATGGCTTGGTGATGGACGATCTTGTCGCCATGGGCGGCTAGCACGTCCGCATGGCTGTGCAAATAGTCGATATGGCGTTTGCGGCTGGCATAGGCGGTGAAATACTTCCCCTTGTAGGGGCCTCCGGCGGCATCCTTGACCACCATGTCGGCCCAGGCGGCATAGACGTCGATGTCGAATGTGTAGTTGATGGCGTCTGTCATCCAGGCGCCGGGCGGGCGCATGTTGACCTCGAGCGCGATGACGCGCTTGTCCTTGGTCTCGAACAGCTCGATGTGGAAGAAGCGCTCGCGCACGTCGAACGCTTTGAGGATCTTGCGCCCCGCCTCCTCCACCGCGGGCGTGATTTCGGGGAAGCAGGTGTAGCTCATGTGGCGGTCCTTGTTGACCGCGTCCATGATGCTCTGGTCGTAGCGGTGGCTGGCCGCCAGCACAACCTCGCCGTCGCGGTTGACCAGCCCATCGAAGGTCACCACCAGCCCCTCGATGAACTGTTCCATGACGAAGGTGACGTCCTCCGGCTTATCCCTGAAGAACTGGTCGAGCTCCCTGGCATTGGAGATCTTGAACGTATTGGAGGCGCCCGAGCCGGAATCCGGCTTGACCACCACCGGATAGCCGACACGGCGGATGAAAGTCATCGCGCCGGCACGGTCGGAGCATTTGCGCTGCGGAATGGTCTCGACGCCGCTTTTGCGGAAGAAGGCGCGCATGCGGCTCTTCCGCTTGAGATTCTTCACGAAGTCAAGCTTTGTGCCATAGATGTTGAAGTCGGTTCGAATATTGGCTTCGAGCTCCAGCCAATGCTCGTTGAGCGACTCGAAGCGATCGATGCGGCCCCATTTGTGGATGAAATGGCCCATCGCCCGGAACACGGCATCGTAATCCTCCATGTCGGCGATGCGGTAATATTCCGAAAGCGCGGCCTTCAGCTTGCCGTTCAGGGTCTCGTAGGGCGCATCGCCGATGCCG
>NZ_RZSB01001161.1:0-1194 GCF_004023285.1 Mesorhizobium sp. M2A.F.Ca.ET.067.02.1.1 | reverse complement strand
CAGCGCCACCGCCGGCCCGACGGCCTCCTCCAGCCACTGCCAGCGGCTTTCATGCAGCCGGCCCAGCTCGGCGGCGTCGCCCCTGAAGATTTCCCGGCCATGCGGCATTGGATGTGGCCCACTTGCGAAACTATTGGACCAAACCACGAAAGAAGTCGCCATTCAAGCCGATTATAAGGCAAGCGTCCTATCCCATGAGACTGCTGCGGTTCACCGCCAAAAAGACTACGGAGCATTGCCTTGACTGATACGACCGCCACATCCGTCGCCACGCCGGCGACGGCAAGCAGCGCCTCGGCGCAAGCGACGGTCTTTGCCGTCATCCTTTCGGTGAGCTTCTGCCACGGCATCAATGACATCATGCAGTCACTGCTGCCGGCGATCTATCCGCTCCTCAAAGAGAACTACGGTCTCGATTTCTGGCAGATCGGCCTTCTGACCTTCACCTTCCAGGTCACGGCCTCGCTGCTGCAACCGGTGATCGGCATGATCACCGACAAGCGGCCAATGCCTTATTCCTTGCCTTGGGGCATGGCTTCGTCGCTGGTCGGCCTGATCGTGCTGGCCTATGCCGGTCACTATGTGCTGCTTCTGGTCGGCGCCTCACTGATAGGCATCGGCTCGGCGATCTTCCATCCGGAATCCTCGCGCATCGCGCGCTTCGCCTCGGGCGGCCGCTTCGGCCTTGCGCAGTCGCTGTTCCAGGTCGGCGGCAATTTCGGCCAGTCGATGGGTCCGCTGCTTGCCGCCTTCATCGTCGTGCCCTTCGGCCAGACCAGCATCTCCTGGTTCGCCATCGGCTCGCTGATCGGCATCTTCGTGCTGTGGCAGGTCGGCGGCTGGTACAGCCGCATGCGCGCCTCGCAGGCCACCCGCAAGCAGGTCGCCCATGTGTCGCCCTTTCCGCGCAAGAAGGTAATGGGCGCGCTCGCCGTATTGACGCTGCTGGTGCTGACCAAGAACGCCTATATCGCCTCGCTGTCCAGCTACTACACCTTCTATTCCATCCACAAGTTCGGCGTCTCGGTGCAGACGAGCCAGGTCATGCTTTTCCTGTTCCTCGGCGCATCGGCGCTGGGCATCCTGCTTGGCGGTCCGTTCGGCGACCGTTATGGCCAGAAGGCGATGATCTGGTTCTCGATCGTCGGCGTGCTGCCCTTCACGCTGGCGCTGCCCTACGCCAATCTGGAATGG
>NZ_RZSB01001160.1:0-1195 GCF_004023285.1 Mesorhizobium sp. M2A.F.Ca.ET.067.02.1.1 | reverse complement strand
CGCGCTATGACCCGAACAACATCTTCCATCATAACGTGAACATACCACCCGCCTAGGATATGGCGTTCTAGTCAGAGTAGGGTACCGCAATACAGCGATGCAACCGGTTTGTCTGTCGATAGGGCTTCGAAAGTGAGGTTACCAGGTTCAAACACTGTTCCCGCAACCAATTCTATCATAACCGTCCCGGTCTGACCGGGGCGGTTTTTTTGCGTTTGAAGCGCACGCAATCGTCGCTGCGCGCCGGTGGGAGCATCACCGCGCCGAGAAGCCGCGCGAACCGGAAGAGCGAGCAAGTTTGTGCACCTCAGGAGAGATATGGCGCGCTTTAAAGGCAAGCCCTTTGTTTCTATTGTATGCGGTTACCGGTTGCTCGTATTTGGGAGTAGCTAGGGCAAGGCCCGATGTCGGGAAGGCAGCTATGCGCCCACAGTCAGCCGTAGAGATCAGCCTGCAACTTCCGGAATGCGGACATCGCCGGCGACCACTGTAGAGGTCGTGGTTGCTAGAAGCGGTCTCCATTTTACCAAGCTTCAATTGCCAGATGCGAATACAAAGCGCCTGCGCTTAGGTGGCAATTGCATCAGAGCCGGCGCCGCAAACGATCGCGCAGACCAGCTCATTCTTCTTTATCGAGATGCGACCGTTGCGTAGGGCGGCGAGGGCGGCAGCGCCGCTGAGGTCCGCTGCCAAGCCCATTTCGAACCAGAGCCATTTGGCTGCGGCGCGCATCTCGTCGTCGCTGACAAGCACGATCTCATCGACCCGATCGCGAACGGCCTCGAAGATTCGATCGTCGGAGCGCGCGCACGACATTGTTGCTACCGAGGTGGTCACCTTGTCGAGGGCGATGTTGCGGCCCGCCTCCAGCGAACGCAGCAGCACCGGCGATCCTTCGGCTTCGATGCCGACCACTCGCACACCCGGCTTCAGCGCCTTGAGCGCAGTGGACACCCCCGTGATAAGGCCGCCGCCACCCATCGCCACGAGCACGGTGGTCATCTCAGGCAGATCCTCGAGCAGCTCGAGGCCGACCGTTCCCTGCCCGGCGACAACATCCGCGTCGGCAAAGGGATGGAAATATGCCGCGCCCGTCTCGCGGTGGAAGGCGAGGGCGGCGACGTTGGATTCATGCCAGGCGGAGCCAACGATCCGAACGTCGGCCTTCCAAGCGCGGAGCTTTTCGATCTTCTCG